>NZ_JAFLWD010000059.1:0-5109 GCF_017316105.1 Candidatus Enterococcus ikei | reverse complement strand
CTTTTTATTTGTTTAAATCCAAGGACCAATCACTACGGTGTAAATACTTAAAACAATACCTGCAAGAATCAGAAGAGTACCTAAAGCGAGTAACGGATTGAATTTTTTTGAACGATTATTTTCTGTGGGTTCTTTTTTGAACAACTTGGATAAAGCCAAGAACAAAAGTCCTAAAATAATCAGTAATCCGTTAATAAAGAACGTAGATAATCCGCTTTTTTTCTTTCCATTTTTCGATAAAACAGAATTTTGTAATGCTTTTAATTTTTTAGCATATTTACAACTAACACTCGGAGCAGCAACGGTAGAAGATACTTGAGCAAGTCCGTTATCTAGTGTTAATGTGTCTGCAGATAATGAAAAGGCAGGCGCAGTATTTTTTTGAATAACGCCATAAAAGTCTTGTTCTAAAATAACGTCTTCTTTGTTTATTGTGTTGTCTCCTTTAGAGAGTAGCTTTTTATATTCATATGTGGCAAAAGCTCGGTCGAAAATCGCGTTACCAAAGGCATGGCGCTGTAATTCGCCTTCTTGATCTTCCCAATCGCCCACACCTAACACAATTTCGATTAAGCGAGTCTCTCCTCGTTTAGCGGTTGCAGCATAGTTAAAGCCGCCTGTTGGGCTGGAACCTGTTTTTAAACCATCTGCTCCTTCGTAACCGTAGGCTAGGCCAGGTAATGAATAGTTATGGTTTTCTAGTAATTCAGCGTAGGGCGTATTTTCCATAATAGTGATCTGAGTCGGACTTGTATAAGTGACAGTATCAGGATAATTTTTCAGTAATTGATAAGATAAAATAGCTAAATCTCGAGCAGTCGTTACGTTATCAGCACGTTGGTCAATGCCTTCTGGTTTGTAATAGCCGTTGAAAGCTCCTGTTTCAGCACCGCTGCAATTGTAAAAAGTTGAGTTTGTCATGCCAAGTTCTTTGGCTTTATCGTTCATCATATGAACAAATTTTGCTTCATCATTTGCAGTGACTAGATTGGCTAGCATTACAGTTGCAACATTTGACGATTGTACAAGCGTAGCATAAAGCAAGTCCCGAACAGGGTAATCCACGCCAGAAACAATTGAATTGTTACTTAGTTCATAAATCTGTGAAATCGCTTGGTCGCTATCTGTTGCTTTAACTGTCGTATCTAAAGTGAATTTACCTTGTTCCATTGCTTCAAAAACAAGATAAACAGACATCAATTTGGCAATACTAGCAGGATTCCATTTTAAATCAGGATTATCTTCCCAAAGGACTTGTCCAGTTTGAGCTTCAATAACGATCGATGCTTTTGGCTTATAAAATTCGTTTGTTTGATAGCCGGCATTTTGTGTGATCGTCAGAATATCTTCTTCAGCATAGGCGCTAGTAGCGGTGACGATACCGGAAAAATAGCCTAAGACTAGTAAAAGGGAGCAAATTTTCAGTAAAACGTTTCTTGTCTTCATATAAACATCCTTTGTAATTAATCAAGTTCTTTTAATAAAGTGAACGTAGTTTAAACGCTTTTTTAGTAGAGTAATGAATCAGTGTATTCTAACAGATTTTGTTGTTTGGTGTTAGAAAAAAAGCCAGTTCTTTAAAAAAAATTTACAGAGCTTTCAGGAATAAAAAAAGGAAACGAAGTGGTAATAGACTTTCCTTTGTTAACAACTGAATAAAAAATACCAACTTCTATTAAACTATCGTTTTTTGATAAAGTCAACGTTAACTCAAAAGCAATTTTTAGCTTATTTAGTATTACTAGACTTTTAGAGAAACTTTCTAGGGTCATGCATGATTAATTATATTAAAAATACAATACTTCTATTTTACGCGAAAAATGAATGGAATTATATAATTTTGGTATATTTTAATAAAAAGTAATTTTTGTGTAATTTTGGTATACTTTAATTGATGGAGGTGCTCGAAATGAAAATTGAACAAATGGTTGCTTCCGAATGGGGAAGTTTTGCTAGGCAGATTTCTACAAGTATCCAGTTACTTCCCTTTTATGCAGCACATACTTTAGCTAGACAAGCCTTTAACGAAAAGGTTCGAAATAATTCTGGAACAGCGTATGTTATATACAAAGGCAGGGTGCCTTATTTATTTATGACCGTTGAATCAGGCAAAATAACTAATGTGTTGATCCAAGAAACCACTAAAATAAGTTGGACATCCTTTTTTTTAGCTGTGGATAAACTGTTCAAACAAACATTTCAGCCAACGATTACTTTGCTTTTTCCACAGGCGTTGACCTATCACTTACAAGAAGTATTTGTAAAGTATGGTTATAAAATCGAGGGAAATAGTTCAGCAAGCAAAGAGTTGATGTATTGTACCGCTTTAGTTTTAGGTGGCGGAGGAGCAAGAGGTGCTTATCAAATTGGTGTTTGGCAAGCGTTGAAAGAGTTAGCAATTCCCATCCAACTTATTACGGGGACATCGGTTGGTGCGCTGAATGGTGCGTTAGTGTTGCAAGATGATTTTGAAGCGGCTAAAAATATGTGGGAAAAAATCGATACGCAAAAAATACTATCATTCCCAACCACTGCAACATCCAGTGATACTTTTGGTGGTTTAATGAGCCAAATTGGTTCGTTTACAATAAATGCGATCCAATCAAACGGGGTTTCTACGCAACCGCTACAAAAGTTGATCGCTGAAACGTTCTCTCAGGAAATAATGGAGCAAGTGACAACAGATTTTTATTTAGTCACCACTGAATTGCCCAATATGCAGGAAAAAAATATCCATTTTAATACGTGTCAAAGTAATCAATGGCAGAATTGGCTGCTTGCCTCAGCTTCATTTTTCCCAGCGATGGCTGCAACAAAAATTGCGGATAAATATTATGTGGATGGTGGCTATCGGAATAATATTCCCATTGATATTGCATTGCATAATGGAGCAACAGAATGTATCATCGTTGATGTAAAAGGACCAGGAATCACAAAACCAATTAAAATACCGGCAACTTCAAGCTGTCTGACCTTAAAAACACCTTGGTCAATGGGCGCTGTTTTGTTGTTTGATGGGGTTCGTTCGACTCAAAATATTCAATTAGGCTATTTAGAAACGATGAGAGCTGTTGGTAGAAAATATAGCGGGTATTGGTACACCTTTGATGAAACATTAAGCAATATAGAACAGTTCCAACAAGCCTTTTTTTCTTTTATCAAGCAGACCTATCAAATAAAATTATGGGAATCTAGCGCGCAACAAAATAAAATCTGTAAAAAATTGCGTAAATTATATAAAGACAGGGTGTATACTGAAAACATCGGATTGGTTTTGATTGAGCTGTTGGCAAAAAGTCAGGAAATATCTGCTGCTAAGTTATATACGATTCAAGAGTTAGTGGAGCTTTTGCAGCAAAGCGGACAGGTAAAGACTGATTTAATAGATACGATCGGCATGATTTCTGTCCAAGAATGGTTAAAGAGATATTATGAGGATTACTTTTTACTTTCCGACAAACAACAGTTATCATTGATAACTGAACTGTTACGGGTACAGGCAAAAGAAAAACCTCAAAGGCTGACTTTTTTATTAGATAAATTACCAGCCCAGACGTTACAAATTTTAATGAGAGAATTTATACAACAAGGAGTGGATGAATAATGGCACAAGAATTTTCGTATGAAATTGTAGAAGAAATTGCAGTATTATCTGAAAACGCCCAAGGTTGGCGTAAAGAATTTAATTTGGTGAGTTGGAATGGCCGTCCGCCAAAATTTGATTTGAGAGATTGGTCTGCTGATCATGAAAAAATGGGTAAAGGAATCACACTGACCAATGAGGAATTTGAGATTTTATCTAAAGCGCTAAAATCCATGTAGAGAGGACACCCTGTCAATGAAAAGTATGACTGGTTTTGGAAAAGAAACATTTTTAAACGATACGTACCAAATTGATGTAGAGATCAAAAGTGTCAATCAACGCTTTTTGGATATTCAATTACGGATGCCAAAAGAGGTCAATCCATATGAGATGGCTATTCGCCAATTGATAAAAGACACGTTACAACGTGGTCGGATCGAAGCCTATATCAATATCAAACAAACTGGTAGCGGCAATAAAGAAGTAGTGGTCCATTGGGCGCTGATTCATCAATTATTAGGAGAAGTTCAAGATGAGCTGGCGGCCAAGTATCCCCAAGCGAAATTTGATCCTGCACAAAACATCAACCAATTACTAAACAATTCTGATTATGTTGAAGTCACAGAAAAGCAAGAAGCAGATGAGACGTTTGGCTTGTTGGTTTTAGATAGTGTGAAAAAAGCGGTTGAACGAATTGATGCCAGTCGTCTGCAAGAAGGGCTGAAAATTCAGCAAATCTTGACGGTCTATGGTCAAGATTTCATCAATTTGGTTTCTGAATTAACAGGATTTGTCACTATTTATGAAAAAGACTATCGAGAAAAATTTGAAACAAAGCTGAATGATTGGCTAGGCAATCAAGTTGATGAAGCACGTTTGTTGACGGAATTGGCGATTTTACTTGAAAAAGGGGATATTCACGAAGAATTAGATCGTTTAGCGATTCATGTGGATAAACTACAGGAATTGTTGATCCAAACTGAACCTGTCGGTCGGGAGTTAGATTTTCTGATTCAGGAGATGAACCGTGAAGTCAATACGATCGGTTCAAAATCTAGCCCGATTGAAATTAAAAATATTGTCGTCCAGATGAAAACAATTCTGGAAAAAATTCGTGAACAAATTCAAAATGTCGAATAATAGAAAATAGTTTGTGATTCCATCTTTTAAAGCTATAATTAAAGAGAAGAAAGCAAAGAGGTGAATAATTATGTCAAATTATTATGATGTTACGTTCCATGAACTAAGCGGAAAATCGGTTGTAAAAAGAGAAGTTATTTCTGATAAAGAACCCTTCGATGCATGGCAAGATGCCTGTGTTTCTTTTACAGATGAAGTATTGAATATTCGTGTAAATGAAGAGGCCTTTGTTTCATTGAATCGTCGATATGTTGTTCGGATAGATGTAGAAGAAGTCGATGGACCTGTGGATAAACAAATCAAGCGCCATGATGAAATTATGGGTGTTGTAAATACCTTATCAAACATGGGATTTTAATCGAAACGAAAAATAAAGGTGAGAAAAG
>NZ_JAFLWD010000058.1:0-28957 GCF_017316105.1 Candidatus Enterococcus ikei | reverse complement strand
TTGAATTATATTGCCTATTTTTTTACTCAAACAAGCTTTTTCGTTTGTAAATGATATTTTTTTGTAGATGACTTTTCGATTGAAACTGTTTTTAGCATTCTTAATCCGTTTAATATAACTATAATCGTGCTGCCTTCATGACCAATAACGCCTAATGGCAAATTAATGATTTGGAAAAAATTGGATAAAATCAGCAAAACGATGATTCCGGTAGAGAAGACGATATTTTGGGTGACGACTCGTTTCAATTTTTTTGAAAGTAAGTGACTCATCTGAAGTTTCTCTAAGTCATTTTGCATCAATACCATGTCCGCTACGTCCATTGCTATATCAGTTCCTTCACCCATAGCAACACCAATGGCAGCATTTGCTAAAGCAGGTGCATCATTGATTCCATCGCCAACCATGGCGTTCATGCCGTATTGCTCTTTTTGTTCCTTAATAAGAATTGTTTTATCTTCAGGTAAGCAATTTGCATAAATTTGATCGATTTCAAGTTCGCTTGCTACAGCAGCTGCGGTTTTATCATGATCTCCTGTGATCATTGTAGTATGGATACCTGCTTCTTTAAAGTAGTTAATAACTTTCTTCGCTTCAGGTTTAGGAACATCTAATAAGCCAAAATAAGCAACGATTTCTTGGTTTTCAAAGAGACAAATTACTGTTTTTCCGTCATTTTGCAATTGTTCGATCTGATCTAATAAGTTTTTGTTTATAGTTGTCTGGTCATTGAAAGAACTTTTTCCAATACACCAAGTAGTAGAGCCGATAGTTGTTTCCATTCCGAAACCGATAATATTTTTGACTTCGATCTGTTTGTATATATCAGTGATTTCGGTATCAAAGCGGGTAACAATTGCTTGGGCCAACGGATGGGAAGACTGTCTTTCCATTGCAACCAAAATATTAAGTGCCTCTTGCTTGTTTGTTAAAAATGTGGCATCCGTGATTACCGGTACTCCTCGTGTTAAAGTCCCTGTCTTGTCAAAAGCAATTGCTTTTAAAGAAGCTAAATTTTCTAGGTAAACCCCACCTTTGAACAAAACGCCATTTCTTGCGCCATTAGAAATAGCGGCCAAAGTTGCTGGTGTAGCAGAAGCTACTAACGCACAAGGTGAGGCAACAACAAGTAAGACCATCCCTCTGTAAAAACTTTCATTCCAAGACCATCCCAAGAATAAATACGGAAGTAAAATCATTAATGGAATAGCAATCAACACGATTTTTACATAGATATTTTCTAATTTCTCAATGAAGCCAGCAGTTTGCGAGGGTGTATTTTGCGCTTCATCTACTAGACGAATAATTTTAGCGAATAGAGTATCTTCACTATTTTTAGTGACAGTCATCGTGATCGCTTCTCCTAAATTGATCGTTCCTCCAAATAGAGGGTCATCTTTTCTTTTTTCAACAGGTACAGATTCACCAGAAATAGCTGCTTCGTCAATAGGTGAAGCTCCGATAGACAAAATGCCGTCAATTGGAATACTAGCCCCTTTAGGAACTAAGACCAGATCATTAATCTGTAATTGATTGACTGCTACTTCTGTTGTTTTTCCTTGTTCGTTAAGTAGCAAGGCTGTTTCGGGCTGCATATTCATCAAACTGGAAATTTCTTTTTTACTTTTATTTGTCGTATATTCTTCCAACGCACCACTAAGACAAAAAATAAACGTTAACATAGCACCTTCAAACCAATTACCGATGATACATGCTCCAATTGCGGCTAGTGCCATAAGCAGATCCACATTAAGATGTTTATTTTCAACTGTATCGACAAGGCCTTCCTTTGTTTGTTTAAATCCGCCAAAAACAATAGCTAAAATAAAGCTGATTGGATAAAATGCTACACCGATTTTTTCTAAAATAAAACCTACAATCATAAATAGTAAACATAAAAACGTGACTAAAATAGCTTTTTTCTCTTCTGAAAGTTTCATTATCATCACTCCTCATAAAGAGAATAGCATAGTTGGAATGTAATTGATAATAGAAACTCCTAAATGAGAATGATAGTAGTTATCATTTAGATTAAAGCTTATTAATAAGGTTTTTTTATCGATTCTAAAATATACTAATTCTAATTAATAGTGATAATCATTATCATTGGAAATCGATAAAAAGTAAAGGGTGTAATCACATGTTCAACAAGCTTAAATTCTTGATATATTTTAAAAAATAAAAAAAGACTAGGACATAACTCTGCGAGTCATATCCCAGTCACCTAAAATTCAGATAAATGGTAGGAACAAAAGCATCTTCTAGTTTCTTGGAGTTAAACATGTTTGTCCTAAATTCAAAATAATTATGAAAATAACCAGTAACTGATCAATAAAACACCTAAGACGATTCGATACCAACCAAATGCAGTAAAGTCGTTTCGTTTTAGATAATTTAATAAGAACTTGATCACAACGACTGAAACAATAAAGGCGACAATAGAGCCTGTTAGTAAAATCAATATCTCACTAAAGCCAAATGAATTGCCTTTCATCAGAAATTTCACGATCTTCAAAAAGCTTGCTCCAAACATTACAGGAATTCCAAGAAAGAACGAGAACTCAGTTGCAACGAATCGTGAAGCACCAATAATGATTGCCCCAAGGATTGTAGCGCCAGAACGAGAAGTACCAGGAATCAATGATAATACTTGAAAGAATCCGACAATTGCTGCAGCTTTATAAGTGAAGTCATTTAAATCTGTACACTTCGGCTTACGAACTCGATTTCTTTTTTCAATCACAACAAAGGCAACCCCATAAACAATCAACATCAATGCTACTGTAAAGAAATTATGGAATTTTGCTTCCAACCAATCATCTAATGGAATTCCGATGATTGCAGCTGGTGCACAGGCAACGACGACCTTCGACCAAAGAATCCATGTGTCTTTCTTTTGTATTTCATCTTTTTGCGGAGAGAAAGGGTTTAGCTTATGAAAATAAAGAACAACGACAGCCATGATTGCCCCAAGTTGAATCACGACATTGAACATTTCCATAAAGTCTTTGCTGAGATTCATTTTGATAAATTCATCGACTAAAATCAAATGTCCAGTACTACTGATTGGTAGCCACTCTGTTACTCCTTCGATAATACCAAGAATAATTGCTTTCCATAGATTTGATAAAAGCATAGGTTCAATCCTTTCCAACGTAAAATAATAAATCACTAATAGTATACCTTTTAGTAGCAGAAAAACCAACTAACATTTCATGAGTATTAAAAAAATTTAGCTTCCAACCTGTTCTGTGTTGTAATTTTTATGAGAATTTTCTATACTATTACTATTCATCAAAATTGGAGGAGAAACCAAATGTTTGGATTTTTAAAAAAGAAAGAACCAGCACAATTAAATGAAACATTATATGCAGTTACTACAGGAAAGTTGATCCCAATCAGCGAAGTCAATGATCCTGTTTTTTCACAGAAAATGATGGGTGATGGTTTTGCTGTTATGCCGGAATCAGGAGATATTTATTCACCAATTGAAGGAGAAGTATTAAGTGTGTTTCAAACAAAGCATGCGGTCGGTATGAAAATGGCTAATGGCTTAGAAGTCTTGCTTCATATGGGTATTGATACAGTGGAACTAAATGGTGAGCCATTTGACATAAAAGTGAGTGAAGGAACAAAAGTTGCACCTGGGACATTGATTGCTAAAGTTGACTTAAATGCAATTACATCCTCTGGAAGAGCTATTGATATGGTCGTTGTAATTACTAATATGAATGCAGTGAAGAGCTATGAGCTAACTAAGGTCGGTCAAGTTAACGCTGGAGATGAAATCGGTATAGCTAAAGCATAAATAACTAAAAAGCATGGAGGAAACTATAAGAAGTTCTCTCCATGTTTTTTTAGTTCGGATGAAAAAATATTTTAAATAAAAACTTTTAATTGTTTTTATGTTGAAATTTTATTTCATATCATTTATAATGAAAGCGGATTAGGAAGGAGCAGATATAAATGTATGGTATTTCGGTATTTTTAGGAGAAGAACTAACGGATGAAACACAAACATATATTGAAGAGATGAGTCGAATTGGATTTGAAGGAATTTTTACTTCCTTGCATATCCCAGAAGATAATGCTGCCCTTTATAAAAAAAGACTAGAAAAGCTGGGGGAAATTACTCAAAAATTTAAGTTGAAATTAATGGTAGATATTTCAGGAGATGCAGTGAAGCAAGCTGGTTTGTCTTTTGAGCGTTTAGATGAAATTTTAGCAATAGGAGTGACTGGTTTGCGTATGGATTATGCCATCTCAAATCAAAAAATTGCTGAAGCATCTCAGTTTCTGGATATTGGTTTGAATGCTAGTACAATAACTGCAAAAGACGTAGACGAATTAAAATCTTTCAAGGCTAATTTTACGAATATTGAAGCTTGGCATAATTATTACCCGAGACCTGAAACGGGGTTATCTAGTCAATTTTTCATTGAAAAAAATAACTGGTTGAAACAATCCGGCTTTCAAGTGTTTGCCTTTGTTCCTGGAAACAATCATTTACGGGGCCCGCTTTTTGAAGGGTTACCCACACTTGAAAAACACCGTTATGATAATCCATTTTCTGCAGCTCTTGATTTAAAAGAGAATTACCAAATCGATGGCGTTTACCTTGGAGATCCGATGATTAAAGGGCGAACCAAACGACAGTTTGAAGAATATGTTAACCATCAAATTATATCGTTGGAAGTCATAGATATTGGCAGTGATTACTATTCGTTTATATTGGGAGAACACAATAATCGGCAAGATGACGCTCGTGATGTGATCCGAAGTGCAAATGCTAGATTTAAAAAAATAGAAACAATCAATCCAGAAACATTAGTTGAGCGAAAATTAGGTAGTGTAACTATTGATAATCTTCATTACGGAAGATATATGGGTGAAATACAAGTAACGAAAAAAGATTTACCAGCGTACGAAAAAGTTAATGTTGCGGCTCAAATTGTTTTAGAGGATTGTTCCTTACTGAAATTAATAAGAGCTGGAAGAGTATTTAAATTGATAGAGAAGGGAACATTATAAAAATGGAACTAGAGAATTTAACGACAGAGCGTAGAAACCAAGAAACGATGAATTTAGACGAACTAACGATAAAAGAAGCCTTAGACAAAATGAATCAAGAGGATCAAAAAGTTGCTTTGGCAGTAAGAGAGGCACTTCCCCAAATTGAGCCAGTTATCGAGGCAATTATTCAAGCCTTTAACAATGGTGGAAGATTGATTTATATGGGTGCTGGAACAAGTGGACGTTTAGGCATACTGGATGCTGCTGAGTGTGTACCAACTTTTGGTGTAGATCCTACTATGGTTCAAGGGGTGATTGCAGGTGGTCAAAAGGCCATGACGATAGCAGTCGAAGGAGCAGAAGATTCCAAAGCATTAGGTCGAGACGATCTAGTTGATTTAAATCTGACGGATAAAGACGTTGTGGTTGGTATTGCAGCAAGTGGACGTACACCATATGTGATCGGCGGATTAGTCTATGCAAATTCGATTGGTGCAGTTACTGCTACGATTTCATGTAATAAAAAAGCTGAAATCAGTCAATATTCGCAATGGCCGATTGAAGTAGATGCGGGGCCAGAATTTTTAACTGGATCAACACGATTGAAGTCTGGAACAGCACAAAAGTTGATTTTAAATATGTTATCAACAATTTCAATGATTGGCATTGGTAAAGTCTATAATAACTTGATGGTAGATGTGAAACCAACTAATGAAAAATTAGTTGAACGTTCAAAACGAATTATTATTGAAGCAACGAATTGTGATTACGAAACTGCAACTGAATATTTTGATAAGGCAGAGCAAAATGTAAAACTAGCCATCGTTATGTTGCTGACAAACACTTCTAAAGAAGAAGCAGCTGAAAAATTAGTTCAAGGCAATAATTTCATAAAAAATACAATTTAGAAGAATGAGAAAGGAGAAATAACCATGGCAGAAGATAAAATCAAACGTTTAGCTAGAGAAATTTACGAAGAAGTAGGCGGTCAAGAAAATGTCTTGAAGCTACGTCATTGTATGACTCGTGTGCGAATGGATATTCGTGATTATGACAAAGTAAATCTAGATAAATTAAAAAAGATTGATGGTGTAATGGGTGTCGTAGAAGATGACACCCTACAAGTTGTAATTGGACCAGGAACTGTGAATAAAGTGGCACAAGAAATGGTTGATCTAGCTGGCGTAAAACTTGGGGAAGCTTTTCCAAGTCTAGAAGAGAACCAAACAAAGCAATCAGGAAAAGAATTGGTAGAAGAAAAAGCAGCACAAGTCAAAGCAGCTCAAAAGGAAAAAAACAAAAATAACTCTGGGTTCAAATTAGTTTTGAAATCGATTTCAAACATTTTCGTTCCATTGATTCCAGCCTTTGTTGGTGCCGGAATTATTGGCGGAATCGCAGCAGTGATGTCAAACTTGCTAGTAGCAGGGACGATCGGAGATTCTTGGCAACAATATATCGATGTATTGAATATTATTAAAAATGGGATATTTGCTTATTTAGCTTTATACACTGGGATTAATAGTGCCAGTGAATTTGGTGCCACACCAGCGCTTGGAGGTGTTATCGGTGCAGTTACAATGTTGACTGGAATGAATCCAGAAGCGCCACTTCCAAATATTTTGACTGGTGGTACTTTATCAGCTGGGCAAGGCGGAATTATAGGCGTTATTTTTGCGGTTTGGTTGCTCTCTTTAATAGAAAAACAACTGCATAAAGTAATTCCGGATTCAATTGATATAATTATTACACCGACTATTTCATTACTTGTAATTGGTTTGATTACGATTTTTCTAATCATGCCAGTAGCTGGTTTTATCTCTAATAGCCTGGTAGGAGTTATTAACGTTGTACTGGAAAAAGGTGGTATGTTAGCTGGATTTACATTAGGACTTACTTTCTTACCGATGGTTATGTTTGGGTTGCATCAGATCTTAACACCGATTCATATCGAAATGATCGCTCAAACTGGAATGACGTTGTTATTACCAATTTTAGCAATGGCTGGTGCAGGTCAAGTTGGTGCAGCGTTAGCTTTATGGATTCGTTGTAAAAAAGATACGAAACTTGTAGAAATGATCAAAGGTGCTTTGCCTGTCGGTATTTTAGGAATTGGGGAACCATTGATTTATGGGGTAACGCTACCGTTAGGACGTCCTTTTGTGACAGCTTGTATCGGTGGTGGTATCGGTGGAGCTGTGATTGGGGCTTTTGGCAATGTTGGTTCGATTGCAATTGGCCCAAGTGGTGTGGCTTTAATTCCGTTGATTGCTAACAATCAATGGTTGGCTTATGTTTTAGGTTTATTAGCAGCTTATGCCGGTGGTTTTGTTGCAACGTTCTTCTTTGGAATTCCTAAGGACTTGCAAGAAAAATAAAGAAATAGAGTTAAATAATGGGTAGTAAAAGAACAACTGATTTTTTAGCATACAAGATTTAATTGTTACGCTAACCAAAGTCAGTTGTTTTTTGACGGAAAATCGGTGTTTAATTGACTGATAGATTTCTTTTCTGTTTCTTTTTAGCTATAATAAAGGAATGAATTACTGGAATCGTTACTAAAAAAGTTTGGTTTCGGCAGAAAAAGGACGTGAAAGCGATGCAGCAAAATATAATTTTAACGATCCAAGATCATCTTAAGCATTTGCCAGGATCTGAGCAAAAAATAGCAGAATATATTTTGAATCATACAAGTGAAGTTATTAATTTAAGTGCCCAAGAGCTTGCAAAAAAAGCAAGTTCAAGCCCAGCGGCTATCATCCGTTTTTGTCGATCGATTGAAGTGAGTGGGTTTACTGATTTAAAGATATTACTTTCAGCTAATCTGGGAACCGTCGATACACAGATGTATACGGAGGTCGAAAATGGTGAGACCACAGCTGCAATCAAAGAAAAACTTCAACATCGTTTGATCCATGTATTAGAACGAACGAATGAACATTTGGAAGATAAAGCAATTGATCAAGCGGTTGTAGAGTTAGAAACAGCAGAAATTATTTTTGTCTATGGTTTAGGTGCATCTTCATTAGTTGCTCAAGATATATATCAAAAATTTACTCGTTTGGGGTTGTCTGTATTCTTCACAATGGATCATCATTTATTTGCCTCTGCACTTGGCACAAATCGTTTGAAAGGTATTTATATCGGTATCTCAAACTCAGGTGCAAATCAGGAAACGAATGCCTTAGCGGATCTTGCTATTGAGAAAGGGTTGCCAGTGATTGGGCTAACAGCCAATCCGGATTCAGTATTGGCACAAAAAAGTTCCGTGTTATTATTGACGCCAGAAGGGGAAGAAGCACAATTACGAAGCGCAGCGACTGTTTCTTTAACAGCCCAACTTTATGTGGTAGATGTTTTGTTTTTTGCCTATGCGACTAAAAACTATAATGAAACATTAGAAAAAATCCAAGATTCTAAGGAAGCTGTTGAAATTGTAAAAAAAGAGTTGAATTGAACTATTATTTTACAGATATCCGTATATTTTAAATAAACAATGAAAACAAGAGATTGGAAGGAAACTAAATAAGTTTTCTCCCAATCTCTTGTTTTTGAATATTTATTTTTTGGTTGCAAGAGCACGCCCATCTTCGATGTAGAGGGTGTCATTAACGCTATCGATCGTAAACTTACCATTCTCATAAGTAAGTTTCGTTACGCTGCCATTTTCAAGTCCAATTTGCATTGGTAGACTAGTATCGATCAATGACAGTAAGAATGAAATCGTCAATCCGTGTGAAACAACCATGACATTTCCGCCACCATTTTTTTCGCGGTAATGAGCAATATCTTCAAAGCCACTCCAAACCCGTTCACGAATTTTTTCATAAGGCTCCGCCCAATTAGCTGTATCAGCGGCGATGATCGCATCCGCTAAATCTTTATAACTTATCCTATTTGTCATCATGTCATCATAATTTTTAAAAGCTAAAATTCTAGGAACAACACCCCAAAGTTCACCATCATAACCGCCATCTAACGAACCAAAACACCATTCACGAATCCGGCTGTCTGTTGCATAAGGAATAGCTGTACCATTATGATGTTCTTGCAAAATAATGCGTGCTGTCTGCATGGCACGTCCGCTATCACTGGAGTATGCTTCTTTGAAATCAGTATCTCTTAATCCAAGACCAAGATATTGAATGACTTGTTCCCCTTCTTTAGTCAAAGGGGTATCTGACCAGCCTTGGGTTCTGCCGATTGTGTTGAACATTGTTTTACCGTGACGAATAATATAAAGTGTTGTAGGTTCATTCATAAACTTTCCTCCTTAAAATTAAACGTTGAACAGGATTGATTACCTCTAAATGAAAAACAGAAAATTTTATCACAATCTGATTTTATTGTGATAGGAAAGGCTATCCCGTGAGATTAGAAATATTCTAGTTGAAAAAAGGGTTCGTTTTCTTTTCATGTTCGATCGTTGTAGCATCACCATGTCCTGGATAAGCCGGAAATTCATCTGGTAAGGTGAAAAGATAAGTGTTAATACTATGAAGCAGTTGTTGCATATCACCAGTGTGTAAATCAGTTCTGCCAATGCTGCCTTTGAATAACGCATCCCCTGTAACAACAAAATCATCAAAAACAAAGCTCACGCTTCCAATCGAATGTCCTGGAGTTGGTACAACAGAAAAGGTCATGCCACCTAAATCATAATCTTTCATTTCAAATTCGACTTCTGCTGGCTGAACAACAATATCAGCCATATCGTCGTGACGTCCTAATCCAGATAAGTTAAGAACCGGATTTGATAGCCATTCTTGTTCAAGTGGGCTGACATACACCGGAATATTATATTGATGACGCAATTCTTCGACTGCACCGATATGATCATAATGTGTGTGCGTTAGTAAGATAGCGATTGGTTTTTTTCCTGTTTTTTCAATCAACGCACTTATTTTTTCTGCTTCGGCCCCTGGATCAATAATCAATAATTTGTCTTCATTATAAATTAAGTAACAATTTTCTTGGATAACACCCGTTTGAATTCGTTCAATTTTCAGCATAGTTCGTTGCCTCCTCATAAGTATGATTCATCTCTAAGTATAACTCAATTTTGACCAGAATCAAAAGGCAGTGCTGTTCTTTTAACTGATTATTATAGATCAAGTTGAAAATATAGATTCGATGGCAAAAGCAGCGATAATTTACTTTTGATTTACTATCAATCATAATAGAGATAGTTTCTAAAAAAGTAATAGCCAAAAAGGAGTCGGCCAAAAATGAAAAAAGTTAACCAGTTTTTAGAACAAATTCCAGCACTGTTATCTAGTAAAGTGTCCATTTTTATTTATCTGTTTCTTTTTTTCTATTTAGTTGTCTTCGCTGTTTTAACAATGTGGATTCCTTTATTGAAAAATGTACAGCCATCTGCTAATGTTCAGTTGATTCTAGGAAATTACACGAATGTCTTGAGTGCTTTAGGGGCTTCTTTGGCAGCAGGGAGCGGGACGCTCATCCATCATAGCTTATCAACATTACATAAAAAACACGATAAAATGCACGATGAACTACAAAAGACGATTGCTGAGCTACATGATAAAATCGATCGTTTGGAGGAAGAAAAACGACAAGTTAAATGATAAATCAGATTCTATACGGTAAAACAAAACATTGTAAGTTTTGTTTTACTTTTTTTGCTTCAAACGAAAAAATGTTCGTTTTTAAGCTGTTTTTTCATAGGAATAAAGGATTTTTAAACAAAAAATATAGATTAAATACGAATTATTGTATATAATATTTTTTGTATCGTTATGAGAGGAGCATGTATTTTGTTTAAATTTGTCGTAAAAGGAACAGCATTTTCAAGTATTGATTCAAAAAATGTAGCTATTTTTGAGAATCATCTATTCTGTATCTCTGAAACAGGAATGATCAGTAAAATTATTTCACCAGAAGAAAGAGAATATGCGTCGATGATTCAAGAATATTCGTTAAATAATAAATTCCAAGAATTACCTCAGGGTCAATATATTCTTCCTGGTTTTATTGATCTTCATATCCACGCCCCTCAATGGGCGCAAGCTGGAACAGCCCTTGACCTGCCATTATATGATTGGCTTAATACGTACACCTTTCCACTTGAAGCAAAATTTTCTGACGCTCAATTTGCTGAGAAGGTTTATTCAGATTTAGTTGAACAATTAATCAAAAATGGAACAACAACAGCTTTATATTTTGCAACAGTTCATCGTAAATCAAGTTTACTATTAGCAGAAATCTGTAGTGAAAAAGGTCAAAGAGGCTTGGTTGGTAAAGTCGTAATGGATGATCAAGAGCAAAATCCTGATTATTATCGAGATGCCACGTCTGATGTTGCACTAGCTGAAACGGAATTATTTATTCAAGAGGTAATAGAGTTAAACAAGCAAACGCCTCAAGGAGTTTATCCAGTGGTAACGCCTCGTTTTATTCCAAGCTGTACCGATGATTCGTTAAAAGGATTAGGTGCTTTAGCTGCAAAGTATGACGTTCATATCCAATCTCATTGCAGTGAAAGTGATTGGGCGCATTCGTTTGTTCAAGAACGCTTTGGGAAAAATGATGCTTTTGCGTTAAATGATTTCGGTTTACTTACTGAAAAAGCAGTTATGGCTCATTGTGGTTTTCTGTCAGATGAAGATATGAAATTATTTTCAGAAAAAGGAACAGCCGTTGCACACTGTCCGATTTCTAATGCATATTTTGGTAATGCAGTTACGCCAATTGCAAAATTACTAAATGAGTACCAAGTTGAAACAGGTTTAGGCAGCGATATCTCAGGTGGCTTTTCACCAAGTTTATTTGATAATATCAGACAAGCAGTTATCTCCTCTCGAATGTTAGCAGACGGTGTCGATAAAGATTGCTGTAGCGAAAAACGCGGTGTTTCCGGGTCAAGTATTACCTTAAATGAAGCATTTTATCTAGCTACTGCAGGCGGAGGTGAGTCATTGAGCTTGCCGATCGGCAAATTAGCTGTTGATTATGCTTGGGATGTCCAAATCATTGATAGCAAAAGGTTACCAATTTTTTCAGAAGAAGAACCTTTAATGGATGTTTTTCAAAAAATTCTCTACTTGGCTCGTCCTGAAAATATCGAGGAAGTTTGGATTCAAGGTAGAAAAGTTCATGATAAAAATACACGGGAACTAGAGGTGCAAAAATAAAATGGCAGAATCACAAGTGAAAAGTTCAAAGTTAACAGTAGGGCCAAATGATGATTTATCGATGGGACAATCAGCATTATTAGGTATTCAGCATGTTTTAGCAATGGATGTGTACGTTGTTCCATTTATTATTGCATCAATCATTGGTTTGACCACGAAAGAATCTTCAGCGTTGATTCAATCAACCTTTATTGCGGCTGGAATCGCTACAATTATTCAATCTTATTTCTGTATGAAATTGCCAGTTGCTCAAGGGCCATCATTTATTCCGATTGGAGCGATAGCGGGTATTTATTTTGCAAATAATCAAACTGGTAATGGTTGGGGAACAGTTTTGGGTGCTAGTTTGATTGGTGCGATTTTAGTCATTATTTTAGGATTAACAGGTATTTTCAATCGTTTGATCAAAGCGTTTGTGCCACCTATCGTTGGTGGTACGATTATTTTTATTGTTGGCTTATCCTTGATGCCAGTTGCGTTGAATGATAATGTTTTTTCAGCTTCAGGTGATTTAGGACAAAATATTTTACTAGCAATCATTGCAGCAGCATCGCTTGTTCTATTTGCGATGATTGGATCGCGTTTTCCTGGTAAAGGGCGGATTTTTAGGATATCATCTGTGATTTTAGCTTTGGTGATTGGAAGTTTTGCGGCTCAATTTATGGGGATTCTTGATTTGTCACAAGTTAGCAAGGCATCATTGATCAGTGTGCCGCAATTACCATTTCTTGATTTTCATTTTTCATTTGATTTATCTTCGATTTTAACAATGGTCATTATTTACGTTGTCTTAATGGCAGAAACGACTGGAACTTGGTTTGCGGTCAGCAATGTTTGTGAAGAACCTTTAACAGATGAGAATATTAACAGAGGGGTTGTTGGTGAAGGAATCGGATGCTTTATTTCATCATTATTAGGAACCACACCGGTTACAGGTTATTCAACCAATTCTGGGATTATTTCGATCACTGGTGTTGCTAGTAAAAAAGTATTTGTAGCAGCTGGTGCATGGTTTATTGTCTTTGGTTTATCAGGTAAATTGTCAACATTGATCTCGTCAATTCCTGCCCCTGTGATCGGCGGTGTTTTTGTCATCGTTTGTGGCATTATTTCAATTAGTGGAATCAAAGTAATCAAAGAAGTTGATATCAGTGAAAAAGAAATGTACGTGATTGCGATTCCGATGATTTTAACATTAGCATTAACATTGATACCAAAAGAATTTATTCAGACATTACCACCATTTTTACAATACCTATTTGGTTCTTCTGTAGCAACGGCTTCAATAGCAGCGATTGTGCTAAATCGGTTATTGCCTAATGAAAAAGCGGAAGATCAAAGAAGAGAACAGAAAGAAATAAATGCTGTATAAAAAAGTGGGAAAATAAGAATTCATCAAAAACACGAACAATAGGTGCTGATTGTGTATATTTTTCGTCATTTACCTTTGACTTTTCTAAATAGATGGTGTAAATTAGCATAGGCGTTCTAAAATGCGAACTATTTTTGTTTGAATGTTCGTGTTTTGCGTGTTTCTATTTAGAACTTACTAGGAGGCAATAAAGTATGAAAGTTTTTGATTACGAAGATGTCCAGTTGATTCCCAATAAATGTATCGTGAACAGTCGTTCCGAATGTGATACAGTTGTAAAATTAGGGAAACATACCTTTAAAATGCCGGTCGTACCTGCAAATATGCAGACGATCATTGATGAAGAAATTGCGGAATTTTTAGCAAAAAATGATTATTTTTATATTATGCATCGCTTCGATGAGAGCGCTCGAATTCCATTTATTGAGAAAATGAATGCTAAAGGTTTGATTACTTCCATCAGCGTGGGCGTAAAAGAAGCAGAATATGGTTTTGTGGAAGAATTAGCGGAACGTAATTTGGTTCCTGATTATGTAACGATCGATATTGCACACGGTCATTCCAATGCAGTGATCAACATGATTCAACATCTGAAAAAACATTTACCAGATACATTTGTTATCGCCGGAAATGTCGGAACACCTGAAGCTGTTCGCGAATTAGAAAATGCTGGAGCGGATGCGACAAAAGTCGGAATCGGCCCTGGTAAAGTGTGTATTACAAAAATTAAAACAGGATTTGGTACTGGTGGCTGGCAATTAGCTGCACTACGTTGGTGTGCAAAAGCTGCTAGAAAACCAATTATCGCAGACGGTGGGATTCGTACACCGGGAGACGTTGCGAAATCAGTTCGTTTTGGTGCAACAATGGTGATGATCGGTTCACTATTTGCAGGACACGAAGAATCTCCAGGTGAAACAAAAGTCGAAAACGGTGTTGTCTATAAGGAATATTTCGGAAGTGCCTCTGAATTCCAAAAAGGTGAAAAGAAAAATGTTGAAGGCAAGAAAATCTGGATTCAACATAAAGGCAGTTTAGCTGATACACTTACAGAAATGCAGCAAGATTTACAATCTTCAATTTCTTACGCTGGCGGTCGTGATCTTGAAGCGATTCGCAAAGTTGATTATGTGATCGTGAAAAATTCTATTTTTAATGGCGATACAATTTAATTTAAGACGAAAGATTGTCAATATTGTGCGTCATCAGCGCTGTAACCAGTTGGTTCGAGTTGCAATAAAAAAGGAGCGTATTTTACGCTTCTTTTTTATTTTGATTATTTTTACTTTACCTGTCGTAGTAATCGTGTTATGATAATTACAACGACAGACGTAGTACGTCAGGTGAAGTAATCGGAGGTGATTCAATGATCGGCAGTGATGCAATCAGAGGGTATAATGATACATTTATTTTATCTGTCTTGCAGGAAGGTGATTCATATGGTTATGCAATTTCTAAAAGAATCACGGAAATTTCTGAAAATAACTATTCCATTAAAGAGACGACGTTATACTCAGCTTTTAACCGATTGGAAAAAAATGGATTTATCGAATCTTTTCCAGGGCAAATCACACACGGGAAAAAAAGAACGTATTACAAGATCACACCGTCTGGACAATCATATTTAGAAGAAAAAATAGCAGAATGGATACTTACAAAAGAAGTCGTTGAACGTTTTATCAAGGAGGAAAAATAATGAAAACTATTCAGGATTATATTGACAGTTTATTTTTAGGAATAACTGAAACAAGTCAAATAAAACAATTAAAAGAAGACCTGCTAGCAAGTGCAGAAGATCGTTATGAAGATTTGAAAAAACAAGGGAAGTCTGAAAATGAAGCAATTGGAGGCGTGATTTCAGAATTTGGATCAATTGATGAATTGCTAGAAGAAATGAATATTAAGCAAGAATTCATTGATGAAAAAGGCTATGATTTAGATGGAATTACAATAGATGAATCGCTCGATTTTCTTAAAGTTCATCATAGAGCTGCTACACTAATTGGTTTAGGGGTGATGTTCATCATGTTAGGCGTTGCCGCTCTTTTTGGTAGTATGACATTATATGGTGAAGGTGTGGCAGAAGGATTTGGCTTGTTATTTGTCTTCTTAGGGGCGGCAATAGGTGTTCCATTATTTATTATTGCTGGAACGAGTGTATCGAATACAAATAAAAAATTGAATGATCGTTTTATTTCGATTCAAGTAAAAAATGAAATTAAAAAAAGAAAGGATGCTTTTCAGCGTTCATTTATCTTTTGTATGGTAGCAGGGGTCGTGTTGTGTATTTTAGCAGTAATTCCTGTAGTCTTTTTTGTAACATTCTATGAAGAAGTATTTTTCGGCGTTGCTTGTTTGTTAGTTTTGGCTTCTTTCGGTGTTTTCTTCTTCATTTTCGGGGGTGTGATCATGGGAAGTTTCACCAAAATGCTTGAGCAAACTTATTTTATTTCAGATGAAGGAGAAATAGGACCAAGAGCAAAAGCAGAACGGGATAGTAAAAAGCCGGTATGGTTACAAACCCTTGAAAAAATTTATTGGCCGATTATCCTCATAATCTTTTTGTCACAAGGATTTATACTGGGCAATTGGGGATCAAACTGGATTATTTTTCCAGTAGCTGGGATTGCTTTTGGGATATTAGAAAGTATTTTTAGTAAAAATGAATAAAAAGCTCCGCTTATTTGGGAAATTACCCAAGGTAAGCGGAGTTTTTTTAGCCAAATAGCTAAAAGGATTGTCTTGAAAAAATGACAGTCATTGCTTTTTTTAGAGGGAAATAAGCAAGAGTCACAATAACGATGGTCGTTACTACATTAATGAAGGTTGCTGGTAATTTAGATAAGGCACTTGCAAAAGCGACGTTAAAATCAGCACCTGCAAGTAGACCCATAATAGTGTTTTTTAGCTGAGTCATAATAATTTTAGCAATACCCGTCACGCTGGCCACTATAATGAGTTTCCAAATAGTATCGATATTTTGATGAAAAAAGAAAATCATCAAAGCAGCAGCGCCACCAACAATAAAACTCTCTAGAATAAAGTAAGGCGCTTCTGCGGCAAATCCATTCAAAACATCAAATATAGCAAAACCTAGTCCGCCAGCTAAAGCCCCTTTTTTATAGCCAATCAAAAGTACAGCAAGCAATAATACTGAATTGCCTAAATGGGCAAAAGCCCCAGTTGGCATCGGGATTTTGATCATTGTTCCAAGGACCGTTAACGCTGCAAACAATCCAACTAATACAATAGAAGTTGTTGAATTTTGTTTATTCATTCGATCACTCCTTAGTTTTCTGTCATGCGGTCTTGGGCATGATTATATGCACCGTGCCAAACGTGACCAAGAAAAGGATTGATTTTTTGTCCATCTTTGATTGCAGCTGCCACAAATTTCTTAGCAAGCGCTACGGCATCAATGACCGAATAACCTTTTGCCAGACCAGCAGTTACTGCTGCTGCAAATGTACAACCAGCGCCGTGATTATAATCTGTCGAAAATAATTCGTTTTCTAAAATAGTAAAATCAGTTCCATCATAAAAAAGATCAGTTGCTTTCTCAGTATTCAAACGATGTCCGCCTTTGATCACAACATTTTTAGGACCTAGATCAAGAATTTTTTTAGCAGCTTCTTTCATTTGATCAACAGTAGTTAAATCACCCATTCCAGATAAAATTCCTGCTTCTACTAAGTTAGGTGTTGTGATAGTAGCTTTAGGTAAAAGTAAGCGAGTCATTGCTGCTACATTTTCTGGTTGTAATAGTTCGCTAGTACCTTTACAAGCCATTACAGGATCAATTACGATATTATCCATTGCAAATCTATCAATATATTCTCGAGTAATTTCAATCGCTTCGATGGTGCCAAGCATTCCTGTTTTCATTGCATCAAGAGCACCGCCAGCAAAAATAGTTTTCATTTGTTTTTCTACTAACTCAGGTTCGATCGGTGTAACCAGATGACTCCAGCCTTCATCGGGATTCATAGTCACGATACTAGTTAAAGCTGAAAAACCAAATGTCCCATATTCCTCAAACGTTTTTAAATCCGCTTGTATCCCTGCACCGCCGCTAGAATCAGAACCAGCAACTGTTAATACTTTTTTGATCATTATCCAACCTCTATTCATAAATATTTTGATATATGTATTGTAAAACAAACATAAGTTGACAAAAACAGCCAATTGGGTTATTTTCAGGTCATCCAATTGCTGCGAAACACAGTGAGTTTACGAACTGATGTTGAGCAGCACAAGACGACCAAAGGGAGAGTTGATTCTTAGTTTGAAACACAAAGAACGAAGTGATTTGATATTGAGCAGTACAAAACAATCGAAAGAAGAGTTGTTATATCCAATGCTCTCGTCAAACCATACAATTCAGCAAGTTAGAACACTCGATTAGACTATAATAAATAACTACAAAAAGGAGGCAAAAAAATGTGGTCACTAAATAAAGAAAAAGGTGTTCCAGTCTACGTGAGTATCATCGAACTAATTCTTTCCTACATAAAAAATGGGGATCTTCTACCAGGTGAACGTTTACCGTCGGAAAGAAAACTGGCAAATTACTTTCAAGTGAATCGTTCAACCGTTGTTCATGCATTGGATGAACTTGTTGCATTAGGCTGGATTGTCAGAAAGCAAGGTAGTGGCACAATCGTCAATGAAGGAAAATGGGGAATCAGTACAGCTCCTAGGACGGACTGGCGTCGTTATTTAGAACAAAATGCTTTCGCTAAAATCGATCCTTTTATTGAACAAATCGAAACATTGATCAAGCATTCAAATGAGGATGTACTGGATTTATATACCGGTGAATTGCCTTTAGATCTGATTCCCAGTTTTGCATTTCCACCATTGACATGGAAGCATTTTTTAGAAGAAGAACAGCAGGATGATTTAGGCTATTTTCCCTTGCGGCAATCAATTAGTCACAAAGCAGAAAAAGAGTATGGATTTTCACTACCGCCGGAAAGTTTATTGATTACATCAGGTGCGCAACAAGCCTTATTTTTAATTTTGCAAGTATTACTGCAACCAGGGGATGGTGTAGCCATTGAAAATCCCTCTTTTCTTTATGCATTGCCTATTTTTCAAGCAGCAGGCATTCGCTTATATGGAGTAGAAATGGATCAAGAAGGAATTTGCTTGGAATCTTTGGAAAAAATGATTCGTCAACATCGTATCAAGATGGTGATGGTCAATCCGTCGTTTCAAAATCCGACTGGCAAAACAATGTCAATGAAACGAAGAAGAGGGTTAGTTGAACTATGTCAAAAACATCAAATTCCAATTGTAGAAGATGATGTTTTTGGTACGTTAAATTTTATTTCTGCCGATCAAGTCCAACCGTTAAAAAAATTGGATCCAGAAAATGTCTTATATATCGGTTCCCTTTCAAAAATTCTAGGTTCAACGACAAAAATAGGCTGGTTAAGTGCCCCAACTTCTGTAAATCAGCAATTGGCTGAAGCCAGAAAAATGATGGATTTTACACTGAGTATTTTCCCACAATTATTAGCGAATTTGGCATTAACAGACGAAAATTTTTCTGATAAAATTTCTTCTTTAAAACAAAAAGTAGAAGAACGGGGTCACGCAGTGGTAGATGTTGTAGCAAAAATAGAGGATTGGGAAGTTGAAATGCCTAAAGGCGGTTTTTATTTGTGGGCAAAATGGAAAAAGGGAAACTTGCGTCAAAAAGATTGGGCGGTTTTTCTACAAGAAGGGTTACTTGTCGCACCAAGTTTTATTTTTAGTGGAAATCGAGATAGTATTCGTATTAATTTTTCCAGAATCGATGAGGATAAACTGCCTATATTTAAAGCAAAGTTAGAAAAAATTACCCAAATAATCGCTTCTGATTTTTCAACACTATGATAAAATAGGAATAAAATGGAGGAAATAAATATGAATCAAACAATCGAGTTATTGAAAAATCGTCGCAGTTATCGAGAATTTGACGAGAATTATGCGTTGCCTAAGGTAGAATTACAGGCAATACTAGATGCAGCTCGTCAAGCTCCTAGTTGGATGAATGGCCAATTTTACAGCATCATTGTTATTCAGGATAAAAAGATCCGTGAACAACTTGTAAAATGGAATCCAGGTAATCCTCATATGCTGAACAGTTCAGTATTTTTACTTTTTATCGGTGATCTTCATCGCACTAAAATAGTTAGCGCTGCTCATGAAAGTTCCTACTCAATTGATGAAAGTGTGGAACCGATGATATTGGCTGTAACCGATGCATCATTAGCGCTGGAAAATGCAGTGATTGCTGTTGAAAGTTTAGGGCTAGGTTCAGTTGTTGTTGGAAGTATTCGTAAATATGGCAAAGAAATCTGTCAATTGTTGGATTTGCCAGACAATACGTTTCCTTTATTTGGATTAAGTATTGGCAAACCAGTGGTAGAAATGAAAGTGAAACCACGATTACCAGAAACCTCAGTTGTCCATTATGATAAGTATCGTCCGTATGCCTATTCGTTGATTGAGCAATATAATGACACGATGGAACAATTTGGAGAGGCAAGAGAAACGAAGCGTTGGAGTCAAAAATTTTCTGATTATTTCGCTGAGGAACCATCAATGATCACCGATCAGCTATTACAAATCCAAGGCTTGTTGAAATAAATCCTTAAATCAATAGAACGACTCATCCTTTTTTGCTAGGCATCACTTTCTTCTCTGGCAATGGAATGATATACTTACTAGTGGATAAAAAAACAAAAGATAAAAGAGGTGCTAAATATGTCTTGGGAACAAGTCTATGAACAGTGGATAAATGAAGGTAATATACCAGAAAATTTAAAAAAAGAATTAAAAGATCTTAAAGAAGATCCTGAAAAGTGCGAGGATGCTTTTTATGCACCGTTGGAATTTGGTACAGCGGGCATGCGTGGTATTTTAGGTGCCGGCATCAATCGAATGAATATATTTACAATTCGTCAAGCAACTGAAGGGCTGGCTCGCTTTATAGATGCTCAAGGTGCTGAAACGAAACGACGTGGTGTTGCAATTGCCTATGATTCTCGCCATATGTCTCCAGAATTTGCTATGGAAGCTGCGAAAACATTAGCACAGCATGACATTCCAGCATTTGTTTTTGAAAGCTTAAGACCAACGCCAGAGTTATCTTTTGCGGTTCGTTATTTAAATGCTTTTTCAGGTATCATGATTACGGCATCTCACAATCCAGCAGCGTATAATGGCTATAAAGTGTATGGTGCAGATGGTGGTCAAATGCCGCCTGCTGATGCGGATGCATTAACAAAGTATGTTCGTGAAATCGAAAACCCACTTAAAATAGAAGTTCTCTCAGATGACCAAGCAAAAGTGAGCGATTTGATCACGATTATCGGTGAAGAAGTCGATAATGCTTATCTAAAAGAAGTGAAGAAAGTCACGATCAATCAAGAATTGATCAATGAAATGGGTAAAGAATTAAAACTAGTTTATACACCACTCCATGGGACAGGCAAAATGCTTGGTGAAAAAGCGTTGAAACAAGCAGGCTTTGAAAAATTTGTACTTGTTCCAGAACAAGCGATTGCAGATCCAGATTTTACAACAGTGAAATCACCAAACCCAGAAGAACATTCTGCTTTTGAATATGCGATTCGTTTAGGTGAAAAAGAAGATGCTGATTTGTTGATTGCAACAGATCCTGATGCCGATCGCCTAGGTGCGGCCGTTCGTTTACCTGATGGAAGCTACCAAGTTTTAACTGGTAACCAATTAGGATCGATCATGATTCAATATATTTTAGAAGCACATAAACAAGCAGGAACGTTACCTGAGAACGCTGTTGTCTTAAAATCTATCGTATCGAGCGAACTAGCAACTGCAATCACAACAAAATATAAGACAAAAATGGTAGATGTTTTAACAGGGTTTAAATTTATTGCGGAAAAAATCGAGCAATATGAAGCAGACCATTCACAAACATTCATGTTTGGTTTTGAAGAAAGCTATGGTTATTTAGTTAAATCTTTTGTTCGTGATAAAGATGCGATTCAAGCGCTTGTTTTATTGGCAGAAGTTGCGGCTTTCTACAAAAAACAAGGAAAAACTCTTTACGACGGATTACAAGATATTTTTGAAGAATATGGTTACTTTGAAGAAAAAACAATCTCTGTAACATTGAGCGGTATTGAAGGTAGCGAAAAAATCAAAGCATTGATGAAAAAATTCCGCGAAGAAGCACCGACTTCTTTTGCAGCTATCAACGTAACACAAACAGAAGACTTTAAAGAATTGACTCGAACATCACCTGATGGCAAAGTCGAAGAATTAACAACTCCTCCTTCAGATGTGCTAAAATATTTCTTGGAAGATGGCAGTTGGATTGCGATTCGTCCGTCTGGAACAGAACCTAAAATCAAATTTTACTTGGCTACTAAAGCTTCTTCTCAAAAGGAAGCTGATCAAAAAATCAAGAACTTTGAACAAGCAGTCAATGCATTAACCGAATAAAATGAGTTGGACTGAAAAAACTGGATAAAAGGTTGTTTCAGTCCTTTCATTTGCAAAACGTATAAGGAGTGATAGATATGAACATTGGATTTATTGGCGCTGGTCACATGGGTAGTGCAATGATCGAAGGACTTTTAAAAGCAAAAGTAGTTGCACCAGAAAATTTATTCGTAAAAGGTGGATCAAGCGGTACCGCTGAGGCTTTGCAAGAAAAATTATCGTTTCAATTGATCAAAGATTATGAAGCGTTGAAAGAATGCCAAGTTATTTTTATTGCTACAGGAGCTAAAATCGTATTAGATATTTTAAAACAAGCAGCGCCATCTATGGCTAAAGATACAATTCTTATTTCAGTTGCTACAGGACATACGGTGGAAGAGGCTCAAGCAGTATTAGGCAGTGACATTCATGTTGTTCATGCTATTCCAAACACGCCAGTTAGTGTGAATGCTGGAATGATAGGAGCTGTTTTTGCTAAAAATATGCCTAGTGCATCAAAAAATGAAGCGATTCGTGTATTGGAATCTCTAGGTAAAGTCGAAGAGGTTAGCGAGGCTATACTAGGAACATTTGGTACAGTTGCTGGATGTAGTCCTGCATTTGTCGATATATTTATGGAAGCTTTAGCAGATGGTGCAGTGTTAGAAGGGATGCCGCGTGCACTTTCTTATGAAATCATTGCTCAAATGATGCTGGGCTCTGCTAAATTAGCAATTGAAACGAAAAAACATCCAGGAGAGTTAAAAGATGGTGTAACATCGCCTGGAGGCAGCACGATTAAGGGTGTTACTGCACTAGAGAAAAATGGCTTCAGATATGCTGTGATCGATGCAGTTAAACAAGCGAACAGCTAATATAAGAGCTACTAACAGACAAGTGGAATTTTTTTCTGCTTGTCTTTTTAAATCAAGCAAAGAAAAAATCTATCCTCTTTTGGAAAAAGTTTGCTATAATAAGCAAGAAGAAAAAATGAAAGGAAGCTCAGCGATGAAAGAAATAGATGAGATTCAAAAAGTAAGCCAGTTATATAAAGTGTTGAGTGATCCGACAAGATTACGAATTTTACTACTGTTGAAACAAGGAGAATTAAATGTAACAGCAATCGGAGAAAAGCTTTCAATGGAACAATCCGCTGTTTCCCATCAGTTGAAATTATTAAGAGATAGTCATGTGGTAAGATCCAGACGGGAAGGTAAAACGATCTACTATACTTTAGATGATCATCATGTTATCGACATTCTCAATCAGACATTTGAACACATCAAACACCAATAACTCACCTTTTCTAGGATTCCCTCAGGAAATTCAAAGAAAAGGGTAGTTTTTTTTACGTCAGTTGGGTATACTAGAAACATGTTTTATTAGAAGAAAATGAAATGTTTCTAATCTTTATAGTTGGAGGAAGAAGAATGAAGGAAAAATTGAAAGTAGGTTTACTTGGACTAGGTACAGTTGGATCTGGTGTACCAACAATTTTGCAAGAACATCAAGAAAAGATTTCTCAAGTGACAGGGATGGAAATCATTATTTCAAAAGCCTTAGTACGTGATGAAGAAGAAAAAAGACGGCTAGCTGAGAAATTTGATATTCAACTCACAACAAGTATTGATGATATTATTAATGATGATGAAATCAAAATTATTGTAGAATTAATAGGAAAAGTCGAACCAGCAAAAACCTTCATTACTAAAGCGTTAGAAAATGGTAAACATATTGTGACAGCAAACAAAGATCTTTTAGCTCAACATGGAAGTGAGCTTGTAGCTTTAGCACAAAAAAATCATTGTGATTTATATTATGAAGCAAGCGTTGCCGGAGGTATCCCTATCTTGCGGACAATTGCGAATAGCTTAGCTGCGGACAATATCCAAAAAGTGTTAGGAATCGTTAATGGAACGACAAACTACATGTTGACACAAATGGTTGCCGAGAAAAAGTCTTATGACCAAGCATTAAGTGAAGCCCAGGAATTAGGATTTGCTGAATCTGATCCAACCAATGACGTGGATGGAATTGATGCAGCTTATAAGATGGTTATTTTAAGCCAATTCGCTTTTGGGATGAACATTCGATTGGATCAAGTTGATACTCGTGGGATTCGTGGGTTATCTTTAGATGATGTAGAAATGGCGGCTCAATTAGGCTATGAAGTTAAGTTGATAGGTTCCTCTGAAAATCAAGAGGGGAGTATCGCAGTTGAAGTTGGACCGATGCTTGTAGCAAAATCTCATCCGATTGCTTCAGTTCGTAATGAGTTTAATGCTGTGTTTATTGAAAGCTCTGGTGTTGGTGAATCGATGTATTATGGACCAGGAGCAGGAGCCAAACCAACTGCGACAAGTGTTGTCAGTGATATCATTACAATTGCTAAAAATATTCGTTTAGGTACAACTGGTCATATGTTCAATTCCTATCAGCATGACACAAAATTGGCACCTGATGAAACAATTTCTGGAAAATACTACTTCTCAATTGAAGTACCCGATCGTCGCGGTCAAATTTTAAAATTAACACAAATCATGACCGAAGCAAATGTTAGTTTTGACCAATTAGTTCAGCAAAAATCTGATGGTACTAGAGCTAGAATTGTTGCAATTACACATACAATTACAAAAGAACAAATGAAACAAGTGACAAAAGAAATCAAAGTAACTGACGAATTTGAACTATTGAATACATTCAAAGTATTGGAGGATTAAAAATGTACGAAGGACTATTAAAACAGTATAAAGAGTATTTACCGATTACGGATAAAACACCGATGATTTCACTAGCAGAAGGAAATACACCGTTAATTCTATTGCACAACTTATCGAAAGAATTAGGTATCAATCTATACGGAAAATATGAAGGATTAAACCCAACTGGATCATTTAAAGATCGTGGAATGGTTATGGCTGTTGCTAAAGCTGTTGAAGAAGGAGCCAAAGCGATTGTCTGTGCATCAACTGGTAATACGAGTGCAGCTGCAGCCGCTTATGCTACTAGAGCAGGTGTTAAAGCCTATGTTGTTATTCCGGATGGGAAAATCGCAATGGGAAAATTAGCACAAGCAATCATATACGGAGCTGACATCATTTCAATTCCAGGGAATTTTGACGAAGCTTTGAAAGCTGTTCGTGATATTGCCAAGACTGAAGCGGTTGCTTTAGTGAATTCTGTGAATCCATATCGTTTAGAAGGCCAAAAAACAGCGGCTTTTGAAGTCTGTGAACAACTGGGACAAGCGCCAGATGTTTTAGCGATTCCAGTGGGGAATGCTGGTAATATTTCTGCTTATTGGAAAGGCTTTAAAGAATGGCACGACAAAAAAGGAACACTTTTACCTAGAATGCACGGATTTGAAGCAGAAGGCGCTGCAGCAATCGTAAAAGGTGAAGTGATCGAGCAACCTGAAACGATTGCCACAGCAATTCGAATCGGAAATCCAGCAAGCTGGAAATTGGCTGAAGCTGCACGTGACGAATCAAAAGGACATATCGATTCTGTTACAGACGAAGAAATTTTAAACGCTTATCGTAAAGTTGCGGCTCAAGACGGTGTATTTGTAGAACCAGGATCAGCTGCTTCTTTAGCTGGTGTAATTCAACATGTGAAAAGTGGGAAAATCAAACAAGGGGAAACCGTTGTAGCTGTTTTCACGGGAAATGGATTGAAAGATCCTGATACAGCAATCAATGCAACAGACGTAAAAATTTCTAAAATGAGTGATTTAGAAGAAATGCGTATGCATCTACGTAATGGAGTGTCAGAACTATGAAAATAAGAATTCCCGCAACCAGTGCAAATCTAGGTCCGGGTTTTGATTCATGCGGTATTGCACTTTCATACTATCTATATATTGAAGTACTAGAAACCGCTGATGAGTGGAAAATCCAACATTCTTTAGGAGCAGATATTCCTAGTGATAAGACCAATCTACTTATTCAGACAGCTTTAAAAGTAGCCCCAAATCTTTCGCCTAAAGTCTTGAAGATGACATCAGATATTCCTTTAGCTAGAGGTTTAGGCAGTAGTTCAAGTGTGATTGTTGGCGGTATAGAATTAGCTAATCGCTTAGGAAATCTAAACTTATCACAAAAAGATAAACTGCAGATTGCGACAGAAATCGAAGGACATCCAGATAATGTAGCACCTGCGATATACGGAGACTTTGTTGTTGCAAGTTATGTGGATGGTGAAGTTTATTCTGTCAAACACCATTTTCCCATGTGTGATGTGATTGCGTATATTCCCAATGTCCATCTATTGACATCGGAAAGCCGGAGTGTACTTCCTGCATCTATTCCTTATAAAGAAGCTGTACAGGCGAGCGCTATTGCAAATGTAATGATTGCAGCAATATTAAATGGTAATTTACCCTTAGCAGGTCTAATGATGGAAAAAGATCGTTGGCACGAATCGTACCGTAAAAAATTAGTTCCGCATTTGGATCAAATTCGAATGCTTAGCCATCAAGTTGGAGCATATGGTGCATTCTTAAGTGGGGCTGGACCAACTGTTTTGATTTTATCTCCAGAAGAAAATACGGAAAGAATGGTTAAAGAGCTGGAAAACCTTTCACTTTCGGCAACAATCAATGTGTTATCGATTGATCAAGAAGGAATTCAAGTATTTTAAAATAAAAAAACTAAGAGCCGTGTTGAGGCAGATAATTGCCGCACAGCTCTTAGTTTTTTGCCGTCTTTAAGCTTCAGGAGATTCCGTTGCATAATAGCTATGGTCTTCTAAATTCAATGCATTTAAAATCATTGAAGCTGTTTCTTCGATAGACAAGGAAGCGACATTGATAACGACACAGCCCAATTTTTCATATAAATCATTAGCAAATGTTAGCTCTTTTCTGATTTTTTCAATATCTGAATAAGAAGTATCGGCAGGTAGACCGTAAGTTCTCATACGTTCTTTTCGGATACCATTTAATATATCTGGATCATTCGTTAATCCAACAATTTTTTTAGGATTTGTTTCCCACAGTTGTTTTGGTAAGTGTGCTTCTGGAATCAATGGTAAATTGGCAACTTTTAAATTTTTATTTGCTAAAAATAAGCTAAGTGGTGTTTTTGATGTTCTAGAAACGCCTAGTAACAGAACGTCAGCTTCTAAAAATCCCCTAGGATCTTTACCGTCGTCATATTTTACAGCAAACTCCATTGCTTCGATGCGTTTAAAGTAATTTTCATTCAAATGATGTAATGCACCGGCTTCTCTGGTTGGTGCTATTCCAGTTAAACGCTCGATTTCAGCTACAGGAGGTGTTAGGATGTCGAAATGATATAAATCATGCTCTTCAAAAAATTCATTAGCGATTTTTACCAAACGATCATTAACGATCGTGTGCAGTACCATGGCGTTTTCACGTTTTGCATCTTCAAGGGCTTTTCTCAATTTATCTTCTTCTTTAGCGAATGTCCGTCTAAATAAAGAAAAATCAACAGTGGGATATTGGGCCATGCAAGCCGCTGCTAATTTTGATGCTGTTTCTCCAGCAGAATCGGAGATAACAAAAATAGTCACGCATTTTTTTTGTTCATTAGTAGTCATAATTGGATTCCTCTCTTGCTTTTTTGGTAGTTTTATTATAACATACCTTCATGAATCTTATTCGTAATCATTCTGATTTAACAAATGGAGGCAATGAAATGGTACAATCTAATTCGAAAGTTGAGCAGTCATTAGCAGTAATGAAAGAACATGGCTTGAAATATACAAAAAAAAGAGAAGCAATGATCACCTATCTGATTCGCAGAAATCGTTATATTTCAGCAAGAGAAGTCTACGAATTTATGAATCGAGAATACAAAGGTGTTAGTTATGATACTATCTATCGAAATTTACATGATTTTGCGGATTTAGAATTGCTTGAGACAACTGATTTGAATGGAGAAAAGAAATTTCGTTTCCGTTGTTGTCAAGAAGTGGGACATCATCATCATTTTATCTGTACAGTTTGTGGCAAGACAAAAGAAATTCATATGTGCCCAATGGATTTTTTTAAAGAACAATTAAGTGGATGTGAAATTGAAGGCCATCGATTTGAGATTTTAGGTCGATGTGAAGAGTGTAAATGATCGTTTTTTTCAGAAAATACTGTGAATATTGCACATGTGTGTAAAACTTTACTCATTTTGGTACTTTTTTATATATTTTTTCACTACAAAGGTTGACGTTAAAATAACCATTCGATATAATGTAACAAGAACGGTATTTTATTTATGTGTAACAATTCATAAATATAAAAAACGGTTACTTTTTAAGCTCGGAGGGAGGGAATTAACATGTCAAAAACTGTCGTTCGTAAAAACGAATCTCTTGACGATGCTCTTCGTCGCTTCAAACGTTCCGTTTCAAAAGCGGGTACTTTACAAGAATCTCGTAAACGTGAATTCTACGAAAAACCAAGTGTAAAGCGTAAGAAAAAATCTGAAGCAGCTAGAAAACGTAAAAAATTCTAGTTTTCGATGAATTGGAGTTGGTTGTATGTCATTACTAACAACATTGAATGATGATATCAAAACAGCTATGAAGTCAAAAGATAAAGATACTTTATCTGTTCTTCGTATGTTGAAAGCAGCCATTCAGAATGAGCAGATTAAAACGAACCGTGATTTGGACGGGGAAGAAGAGCTATCAGTTTTGTCTCGTGAGATGAAACAACGCAGAGACTCTTTATCGGAGTTTGAAAAAGCGGGACGTGACGATCTTGCTGACAAAGTAAAAATCGAAATCACAATTGTTGAAAAATATATGCCCAAGCAACTGTCTGATGAAGAGATTCGTCAGATTGTTCAAAGGGTAATTGATCAGACCGGAGCGACTTCATCGAAGGAATTTGGTAAAGTCATGGCTGCTGTGATGCCTCAAGTGAAGGGTAAAGCAGACGGAAATCAGGTTAATACAATTGTAAAAGAGTTATTACAAGAGAGAGAATAAGAAA
>NZ_JAFLWD010000057.1:0-11827 GCF_017316105.1 Candidatus Enterococcus ikei | reverse complement strand
TCAGTTTTGCTTCACACTCTAAATCTAATTTATTGAACTTTTTAGCGGTTCTTAGCACGCCATTTTTTTGTATGTGCCGTATCTCTGGTAGAAACGATTTGAATACCTACTGGTTTCTCGCTATCCTTCTTTTTTGAAAAAAGATTTACTTTGACATCATATTTTCCTTCACGTGCTAAATCATACACTTTTTCAGCTGTTTCAGTTATTTTCTCTTTGATATTCATTTGATTCACTCCTCATACTTTTTATTCACTTTATCACATATTTATGGAAAAGAGAACAAAAGTTATCGTTGACGTTTTTCCATAAAAAAAGAACAACTCCAACTGAGTTGTCCTAATAAAAACTGGGGTAGCTGGATTCGAACCAACGCATGACAGGATCAAAACCTGTTGCCTTACCGCTTGGCTATACCCCAAAAGTGAAATGGAGGAAAGTGGATTCGAACCACTGAACCCTAAGGAACGGATTTACAGTCCGTCGCGTTTAGCCACTTCGCTATTCCTCCAAAAGGTTTTTAGTAACAAACCTGACTTAGTTATAATACAAAACTTTTAAACAAAATGCAAGCCTTTTTCGAAAAAAAGTTGTTATTTATTTTAGTCGTTTAAATTCCATTGGCGAATAATGTATTCGATCGCTTCATCCAACGTTTTTACAGTCGCTTCATTGCGCCCGTCAATCATTACTGCAAACTTTTTTGAGTCTTGCGGTAGAACTTGCCCAATTTCTTTTTTACCAATCATTAATGTGCTCACTGTAAGTAGTTCGCCGTTGATTTTTTTCTGTGTCTCTTCAATTCTTACTTCTATATCTTTATTTTTCTTTGACATTTTCATCCCTCCAAGAGTCTATGGTATCATGTTACGCCCAAAAAAGCACCTATCATTTAAGATAGATGCACAATGTTTTTTTTATTTAAGCGCTAAATAATTGTTTTCTCTTGATTTCACTAAGTATACCACAAATAATGCCTACTATAATTGAGATAATTCCTATAATAATAAACAACCATAAGAAACTTGATAAGTACGTTTGAATGAAGTCATACATCGCTTTTGATTGAATTCCCAACTTTTTTAAGAATCCTTGTAACAAAATAAATGCAGGAACTACGCTCATCATTAAACCGCTACCTACACAAATGTATGCCCAATATCGCAATAAACGGTGAAAATAGCCTCTTAGCGAAGAGTAAAGAGATAAACTTAATAACGCCCACAAAACGCCGCAAATAACCATAAAAATAACTAATTTGGATTTATAATTCATGACTTTACGCCCATAAGAAACTAAAAATGGTAATTCAATATAGCCTTTATAAATCGTTACAGCTTGCTCAGCTAATCCATTTACAGCAAGCTCCGACTCTGGGGTTGCTTGAATATTTTTTTCTTTCATGTAATCTGTGATCGATTGAGAAACAGCATCATGAATTTTTTGTTGATTTGAAATGGTATATTTTGATCCTGAATTATACATTGCCTCAAAATATGCATTTACATCAGCTGTTACTGATTCTTTGCTGATCGATTGTTTTAGTACGCCTTCTGGAATATTACTTCCTAATGCACTATTTTCAACTTGTTGATTGATTTCCTCAGTTAATTCTGAATAATAATCTGCTTTAGCTGCTTGCTTTGCAATATAACTTTCGCTAAAAAGCGTTACTCTCAATGTTATCAAAATCAAAAAGGCAAACAAAAAGACAGAGGATAAGAAAGCAATAAAAAAGCGAGAAGTTAGTTTCATTACATGTCCACGATTTTTCATCTGACTGATTCTCCTCCTTTACAACTTCTCATTGATGATTGGTCCAGATACATAATCTGCAGAAACAAAAACACGCTCTGGGGTTAATCCAATTGCATCTAATGGATAGCAGGTATACAAAATCAGCGATCTTTTTGAACGGTCACCTAATTTTGTATTGATGGACGAATCTTTGTAGTCAGCAACTTTTACTTCTGTCACTTGATAAGTATAGTCACCGTAATGAGTATGAACATTTATTTCATCCCCAGGTTCTAAATAGTAAATTTTTCCAAATGAAGGCAAATTATGTCCTCCGATCAAGGTTGTGCCCAGATCTCCTGGAATCATACTGCCAATATACTGTCCTGCGCCTAAACGCAGAATATCATCGCTATCTCCGTAATATAATGGTTCATTAATTCCAACTTTATCGATCACTACCTCACCAAACTGATCTCCTCCGACCGGATAGACCATACTTGAAGAAGATAATTCTCCTTTTTCAGACACTTTTGTATCTGCAACTTCGGCTGATTCTGTATCACTTATTGTATCAGTTGTTTGGTTAGTGGTTTTATCTACTGCTTTACCCACTACTTTACCCTCTGTTTTGTCTGACGATATTTGCTTGTTTCCTTGTTTTCTTTGAGCAAAGAGGTTTGTTCCTTTTTGATCAAAAGAAGGAGCATCATTCAGTGAAATCAATTCAACCGCTGAAGAAGCGAAATTAATGACAGGTGCACCAATTATGTAAATAATAAGATAGCCAAAAAACATAAAGAGAAGAGGCACGTAAATAAATGCCCCTACTCTTTTTAATTGTTTCATATTATGCTAATTTGTTCTTTCTGCTCACAAATACTGCACCTGCTGCAGCAACGATCAATGAGCCAAAAGTGATTCCGCTTAATGCGTAGTTTGAACCTGTATTTTTCACTGGAGAACCAGCTTTATAAACAGGCGCGCCGTTAGCATCTGTGACTGTCACTGCAGAGTAGCTTCCGCGAGCTCCAAAAGTGATTTTCACGCCTACAGCATTACCAGCAGCAATCGCGTAATTCTGTACTTGAGAAATTACGTTTGTTGGCAATAAACCAATTGCTTGTGCAAGTGAGTTAGCACCTGAAGTATTAACAGATACACCTTCAACTAAAGCACGAGCTGATTGGATATTTTTTACAGCTTCATCTACTTGAGCTTGTGTTAAATCAACACGTTTCAAGTGATTTTCAGCTGCATTTGTTTCAGCTGCATCAAAATTGAATTTTTTGCCGCCAATTGTTGCGCCAGCATTCAATTCATTAAGAATCGGCTGTTCTGTTGCTGAAATAGCACCGTCAGCTGAAGCAGATGTTGACGCAAAACTCAACACTGCTATTGTAGCAACGATAAATCCAATAACTTTTTTCATTTTTTTTCCTCCCATCATAAAATATTTATAATTAATTACAGAAAATCGATAGACATTCTGCAAAAATTATACCAACAACAACAACCCTTAAATAGTTAAAAGGCATAGAGAAAGAATATCAAAGTATTAAGAGACTTCAATATCCCAACTGTGGTGAATGAAACAAGTAACATTTTCACATCACTATATAAAATTATCACAAGCCTCTTTAATAGTCAAACTGTTTTACAAAAAAATATTTCAGTCAATTAAAAAACTTTTTTATTCTCTTTTTGACATAAGAAGTGCTTCAAAAACATCATATCCAGCTTTTTTTAAAATCTGCTCAATTCGTTGCGCTTCACGACTTTCGATTTGTAGTTCGATAATTGTTTCTAATTCTTTATGATTCACAACAACTGTTAATATGCTAAAATCATTCGTTGCTAACAACTTTGTGATATCAGCTAAGATGCCTTTATGATCTTCTGGAATCCTAAGTTGAATTCGTGTGCCTCCATCATGATATCCAGTAATTTTTAAAAAAGCATCAAAAATATCATTATTTGTAATGATTCCAACTAGTTCATTTTGAGAGACAACTGGCAACACGCCGATATTATTTTGGCGCATTTGGAAAATAGCGTCTTCTAAAGAAGACTCAGGTTTGATCGTTTCAACAGTTTTCACCATTACGTCTGCTACAGTTGTCTTATTTAATAAATAGTTCACTTCATAAACACTCAAACTGGTAGCTTTTGACGGCATCGCGGCTTGAATCGTTCCTTCTGTGATCAAGCCAACAAGCTGCTCATTCTTTACTACAGGTAAACGATGAATATTATTTTTTTTCATCAAATCAACTGCATCAAAGATCTTCATTTCTGGTTGCGCAACAACTAAATTTTTTGTCATAAAATCACTTACGCTCATTTAATTATCCTCCTAAGTATGCCTTCTTCACTTCTTCACTGTCAAGTAAATCTTTGCCACGACCATTTAAAACAACTTCTCCAGTTTCCAAAACATAGCCACGATCTGAAATCGAAAGTGCCATTTTAGCATTTTGTTCGATTAATAAAACAGTTGTTCCTTGTTTATTGATTTCTTCTATAATATTAAAAATTTCTTGAATAAATATTGGAGCCAGTCCCATAGATGGTTCATCTAATAATAGTAGCTTAGGCTTCGACATTAGCGCTCTACCCATAGCCAACATTTGTTGTTCTCCTCCAGAAAGCGTTGAGGCATCTTGATTTTTTCGTTCTTTCAAAATCGGAAAGCGTTCGAAAATCACGTCATACTCCTGTTTTAAATCCTTATCTTTTCTTAAAAATGCACCCATTTCTAAATTTTCCTGAACAGTTAAACCAGAAAATACATGGCGACCTTCGGGTACTTGACACAGTCCTGCTGCAACAATTTTTTGTGGCATCATTTTTTGAATTTCTTGTTCTTCAAACGTGATTGTGCCGTTTGATGGGCGGTTGAGACCGGATATCGTTCTTAATATCGTCGTTTTACCAGCCCCGTTAGCTCCTATCAAAGAGACGATCTCACCTTGTTCTACATTAAAACTAACATCCCGAACTGCTTGAATCACACCATAATGTACGGATAAATTTTCAACGTTCAACATCACAGCTCACCTCCTAAATAGGCTTCGATCACACGTGGATCATTTTTGATTGCTTCCGGTTTTCCTTCCGCTATGACCTGACCATACTCTAAAACATAGATTCTTTGACAGACATCCATAACTAAACTCATATCATGTTCAATTAAGACAATCGTGATTTGAAATTCTTTTTGGATTTTGCGGATCAGCTCAGTTAAATCAGCCGTTTCTTGCGGATTCATGCCCGCTGCTGGTTCATCTAAGAATAATACTTTTGGCTGGGTAGCTAAAGCTCGAACAATTTCTAAACGTCTTTGTTCTCCGTATGGTAAGTTTTTCGCTAAATTTTGAGCTTTGTCTTCTAAACCAAATATTGCAAGTAATTCAAAAACTTTCTTTTCCATGTCTGCTTCTTTTTTATAAAAAGCTGGTAATCGTAAAATACTTGAAATAATGCTCTCTTTATTTTTACTATTCATTGCAATTAAGACATTATCCATCACCGTCAAATCTTTAAATAATCGAATATTTTGAAAAGTTCGGCTTAGACCCATATCTGCAATTTTGTAGGGTTTCATTCCATTTAAAGTATGTTCTGTTCCCATAATATCTAATGTTACAGTTCCTTCACTTGGCTCATAAACACCCGTAAGAAGGTTAAACAAGGTAGTCTTACCTGCCCCATTAGGTCCAATCAATCCAATAAGTTCATTGGTTTCTAGAGTCAAATTAACATTCGAAACAGCAGCTAATCCGCCGAAGTTTTTTGTTAAATTACTAACCTTCAATAGAGGCATTAGATTTGTCCTCCTTTTTCTTAAATAATTTTTTTACTGAGAATTCCCACGTTCCTAATAGCCCACCTGGTTTAAAAATCATAATAATAATCAAGGCCAACGCATAAATGATCATTCTTAATGCACCAGCATCTTGTAAGAACATGTTTAAAATTCCAAGTACAATTGCGGAAATAAAGGTTCCTGTGACACTACCGATACCACCAAAAACCACGATGATCAAAATATCGATGGATTTCATAAAACCAAAATCTTTTGGTGCAATCGTTTGAACATAACTGGAATAAATCGCTCCAGCTACACTTGCTGTAACCGCACCGATAATAAATGCAGCTACTTTATATTTTGTTGTATTCACACCCATTGATTCAGCTGCGATCTCATCTTCTCTAATTGCCATCGTTGCACGTCCCGGACCACTATTAATAAAGTTAACAATAATCAACGTTACAACAACCACAAAACCAAATACTAGCGACCAATTGACCATTGGCGGAATACCAAAAATACCAGCAGGTCCATTTGTGATATCTCCCATGTTGATAATAATGATTCGAATGATTTCAGAAATTCCCAAAGTCGCAATTGCTAAGTAATCTCCCTTTAATCTCAAAGTTGGAATACCAACTAATAGTGCGACGATCCCAGATAAAACGATTCCTAGTAAGATCCCACTGAAAAAGCCACCCATTGTAGGATATTTGACTGACATAATCGCCGCACTATAGGCGCCTATCGCCATAAAACCGGCATGACCTAAAGAAAACTGTCCAGAAAAACCAATAATCAAATTCAATCCAAGTGCCAACATGATATTGATACCGATTGTAATCAACGTATATTCAGTGAAAGGCGTAATCACGCCAGTTACGTATAATATATAAATAAACGCATACGCCGCAGCCGCAATTAAAAGCCAAACAAGATTATATTTTACATTCTTTTTCATGCTTGTCACCTACACTTTCTCTTTGATATTCTTGCCGAGAATTCCAGCAGGACGAATCAATAAAATAATAATTAATAATGCATATACGACTGCATCTTTGTAATCAGAAAAACCAAGTGCAATCGTGATCGTTTCTAATAACCCAATCACAAAACCGCCTAAAGCTGCCCCGGGAATGATGCCAATTCCCCCTAAAACAGCCGCAACGAATGATTTAAGACCAGGAACGACTCCCATCATTGGATCGATTGAATTATAATACAGGCCGATCAACATACCAGCCGCAGCAGCTAAGGCTGAACCTAATGCAAAGGTAAACGAAATCGTACGATTCACATTGATCCCCATCAGTTGTGCTGCATCCGCATCAACTGAAACTGCCCGCATCGCTTTTCCCATCTTGGTCTTTTTAACGATTAATTGTAAAGCGATCATCAATACTAACGAAATAACTAAAATAAGTACTTGAATATTTGATATTTGAATAAAACCTAGTTGATAATTTTTAAACTCAATTGCTTGAGGAAACGATTTTTTTTCTGGTCCTAACCAATAAATCATCCCATTCTGCAGTAAAAATGAAACCCCAATCGCGGTAATCAACGCTGCAATCCTTGTTGACTTTCTCAGCGGTCGATATGCTAAAAATTCAATTACCACACCAATTACAGCAGCACCTGCCATTGAAAGAATCAGTGCTGGAAAAAAGCCTAAATTTAATTTGTTGATAAAGAAATACCCCATAAAGCCACCTAACATATAAATTTCTCCATGAGCAAAGTTGATCAATTTAATAATACCGTAAACCATTGTGTACCCTAAAGCTAACAGAGCGTAAATACTCCCTAGAAAAAGTCCATTGACTAATTGTTGGATAACTACTTCCATGTTTATCACTTCCAATATTTTAGAATAATTGTTCTTTTTTTAAATAAAAAAGAGGACGGACAAAACGCAGAACCTTGTCTCCCCCTCTTTTCATTTCTTATAGATAGTTGTTCTTATTTAGGATCTACAGCATCTGCAGATGTTTCTTTTCCATCTGTAAGTCCTAGTACTACAGCAGATTTTTCAGGATTGTGATCTTTATCCATCGTCATTTTTCCTGTTACCCCAACAAAGTCTTTCAATGATGCTAAGCCTGCTGTGATATCTTTTGAGTCAGCTGAGTCTTTATCTTCCATTGCTTGTTTCAACATATAAACAGAATCATAGCCTAGTGCATTAAAGGCAGATGGTTGTTTGTCATATTTTTTCTTGAATGATTCTACGAACGGTTTCACTTTATCAGTAGCTGGTGCTTTTTCTGAGAAGTGTCCTGTGTAATAAACTTCAGAAACATTTTTTGCTCCAGCGATTTCAACTAATTTTTCATCACCGAATCCGTCAGCGCCAAGGATTGGTTTGTCGATACCCATTTCGCGTGCTTGTTTGATGATCAAACCAGCTTCTGCATAGTAACCAGGAATATAGATTGCATCATAATCAAGGTCTTTGATTTTTGTTAGGATCGCTTGGAAATCTTTATCGCCTGCTGTGAATGTTTCTTCTTTGGCGATTTTCCCTTTGTAAGTGTCCTTGAATGATTTTGTCAGACCAATGGCATAATCACTTGAGTTATCACCAATGATCACGACATTTTTAGCTTTTAAATTATCTTGAGCAAAGTTTGCTAAAATAACTCCTTGGAAAGTATCTTGGAAACAAGCTCTAAAAATATATTCTTGAACTTTATCATTTACAACAGTGATGCTGTCATCTGTTCCTGAAGGTGTGATAACTGGAACTGCTGCTTTTGTCATATTTGGAATTGTCGCTTTCGTTGCACCAGATGTTGCTGGTCCGACAACGGCAACAACTTTATCTTTGGCTGTTAAATTGGCTGCAACAGATGTCGCTTCGCCATTTTCCGATTTATTATCTTTTTCGATTAATTCTAATTTTTTGCCAAGAACTCCTCCAGCATCATTGATTTCCTCAACTGCTAACTTGATTCCTTCTTTTTCAGCATTCCCGTATGCTGAAACATCTCCTGAAAGCTCCATGTTCATCCCAATCTTGATTGTGTCACCTTCAACCTTATTTCCACCACCACTTGCGCCTCCACCGGCTGCTGGACCACATGCTGCTAATAAAAACAGACTAGCAAATAAAAAACTAAATTTTTTCATTTTATTTCCTCCTTGATTTTAAAGCCTGTTATGCTAGTCAGCTCTTACTAGAAAATAGGAGAAACAGAATGTGGTGCTTTTTATCACAACCAGTTTCTATCTTTTCCTGAAGAGCTAGCACAAAAAGCTAGATGATTTTAAAGCTAAACGAATTCGTAAAGCTAGATAATTTTCTTTGCGTATATAATTATTAAATAAGTATGTATACAAATATAATCAAAAATAGGTTAAATGTCAACGAATTTTCAGAAAATTTCTATAATTCAAATTATTAGAAATCGTTCGTTACTTATACAGATGGATTATTCGGCTTTTTTACATAAAAAAACGTCTCATTGCAATTAGCAATTTGACGTTTTCCTTTAGTAATTCTTTTTAGTTTGGTTTGCTAAAAAATTAGCTGCTGCCCCAATCAAATTGGCATCATTCTTAAACTCACACGTCACGATTTGCGGAATAAAATCATGCAATTCAAAATGATCTAATTTTACTTTCATGCGTTGGTTGATTTCATCAAGTAACCCTTTTTTAGCAGACACGCCGCCACCTAAAACAATCATCTCTGGATCAAGAGAAAATTGAATACTAAACAATCCTTGGGTTAAATACTCATAAAAATTATTGACCTCTTCTATCGCTAATTCATCACCGGAATCTGCAAAAGCAAACACATCTTCTCCAGAAAAAGTCTCTTTCTCTACACCTTTACGTTCACAATAACGCCAAGCCATTTGGACCACTGTCCCTAATTTACTAAAAGTTTCGCCTCCACTTAGATACATCAAGCCAAATTCACCACCATAAAGATGCGCACCTTTAGTAATTTGCCCATTATGGAAAATCGCACCACCGATTCCAGTGCCCACAACAACGAAAGCCACTTCTTTTTTGCCCTTAGCAGCACCTTCATAAATTTCCGCCATTCCTGCACAATTTGCATCATTTTCGATTGCGACAGGAAGGTTAAATAGCTCTTCTAGTTCTTTAAATATATTAAATTTATGGATATAAGGAATCGCTGAAATCCCATTGATCATTTGTTTTTGAACGTCTACTACGCCTGGTGAGCTAAAGGCTACACCTTCTACTTTTTGATTGATTCCTTCATACACGGAAAATAACGACGCTTTCATTTCGTCCCATGTTTTCGGTGTTGTAAATTTTCCTTTGTCGGTTATTGCTTGACCGTTCCAAATCCCATATTTTACTGCTGAACCTCCAAAATCAAATGCTAAAATCGCCATCCCTTAAACCCACCCTCATCTATTTATTATGCTTGTTTCTTCTATAATTATAGGGACCATGATATTCCTGATCCGGATTTCTTTTTAAACTGAATTTCAGCGGCACATAATCGATTCCGCCTTTTGTTAGTGGATGACACCGTAAAAATCTCGCTGTTCCCATTGTTATTCCTTTGATGCTACCGTGTGTCTGGATGGCATCAATCATATATTGTGAACACGTTGGGTGATAGCGACAACTAGCTGGAAGTCCTGGGGAAATGAAACGCTGATACCCACGAACCATTCCGATAAAAATATTTCCTGCCATTTCGTCCCTCTTTTCTCTATCCGAAAAAACTATACCTTTTTTTGTAACCAAATGCAAGAAGAGAATCACTGCTTCAACCACCCCTCTCAAGCTAATGCAGCTTTCACGTTCTCTGACTCATTTATTTGTTTAAACTATACATTTATTATATAAATAATAAAAAAATATTATTTAAAAGTAAATTTACAAGGGTTTTCAATTGATGCATCAAATAACATTTGTTATTATTTGTATGTATTAATTTTCTATTAGAGAGGACGATTCAAATGAAAAAGACAATCTTTTTAGGGGTTTTAAGCATTGCTTTATTTACAAGTTTCAATAATGTAAATTCAGTTCATGCAGAAGAAGTAAGCAACAACGATCAGCAGGAGATTTTAGCAACAACTGTAACCGTTAGTACGTACGAAGAATTGAGAAGTGCTATTAGTAACGATAATGGTGTCACTATGGTACTACTGGCCAACGATATAACACTTGAAAGAGGTATTAAGATTCATCCTGCTAAAAAAGAATTGACCATTAACGGCCAATCCCATACGTTAACAGAAGCCACTACTGGCAGCCACGGAACAATTTATATAGAAAATAATGATGGCACTAAAACCATCAATTTAAACAACCTTTCAATCTTAGGAAAAAACTATTATGGTCCGGTCAATATCGATGATAACGTCTATGGTGTTACGCTTAATTATTCAAACATCACTTATAGTGGTCCACAATTAGTTCATAATATCCATGGCTATGCTACTTTTTCTGGCACCACAAAGGCCGAAGTCAAACAAGTTATGACAAATTCTGATACGCCGCAAGAATTTGCTGAAGCATTAGGAATCACGATTAGAGATTCATTTAATTTAGAGCATCAATCCGTTGCGGATAGTGCTTTCTGGTTTGGTCTTGGTAATGATCATATTCCGTATTTTTCAATAGAAAATAACGCAAACGTTTCTATAAACATAGCAAACAACACCCTTTTTTACGTGGATAACAGCAGTACTAATCCCTTGGATATTACGGTTGGTCAATCTGCTAAATTTAATGTTACAACTATTCGAGAATTATTTAGACTCGGTAATGCTGGAAATCTGATTTTCCAAAATAATTCTACAACCAAAATTGAACGAAGCACAAATACAACCAATGCGCCAACACTGAAAGTATCAGGAACTATCAAAGTCAATAAAGATGCGATTTTCGATATTAATCATGCTCCTGAAACAACTGCTAATAAAATAGTCGGTAGCTAATGTTAACTACCTAATACTATAGAAACCTGAGCAAACTGATTTTGGTTTAGTTCAGGTTTCGTTTTTTTTAATCGTTTTCGTCATCATTTTCTACTTTCCATACAAAAAATCAATGAACTAAAATTTTCTTAAAAAATCAGAAAAGCTACTCAAGAAATCGAAAACATGCTAAAATGAACTAGAATGGAGGCGATAATTCATGGGATTAAAATTCGAGAGCCCGAACGATCTAGATAAGTTATTTGATTCCTTTGCTGTTGACCCTAAGAAAAAAGAAATGCCTAAGGAAGAATTAGAAAAAAAAGCTATTGAAGCTAAAAATAAAGAACAAGCAAAA
>NZ_JAFLWD010000056.1:0-1530 GCF_017316105.1 Candidatus Enterococcus ikei | reverse complement strand
TGAAGTTGCCGCTACCATCCGCTGTTCCTGTTCCAATTACTGTTCCACCTGTATTACGAATTTCTACAGTATTACCTGCTGTCGCTGTTCCTGTCACTGTATAACCTGTTGCTGAGGTACCTGTTGTATTGGTTACTACTGGTGGAGCTACAACTGCTGTGGTTCCAGCGTAATAAATATCAGATACACCATCAGCAGTAGTGATTAAACTGACATCAATAGCATCTGCTTTTATGACCGTACCAACAAATCGTGCATCTAAATTTTGAGCTAAACTTGTTGGGCTAGTAATGGTAGTTGGAATCGTAATTGTTGTACTGCCTAATATGGATGCATCAGCTAACTGATTAATTCCAGCTCCTCCTACATCTACTAGAGGAAGTGCTACATTGATGGCAGTATCAACAGTACCTTTTACCGGAAGTAATGCTGCATTGATGGCAGCAGCTACTATGTTACTGGCAATACCACTTCCTGTGGCATTTAAAGCATCAACTGCAGCTTTTAAATCTTGTAAAATAGACTTAACATTTTGTGCCAGAACTAAACCTAGTCCATCATCGATATCAGCACTAATATATGTGCCATCTGAAGCCAATGTTGCGGTTGACTCAAATTCAGCACTACCAAAATTTTTAAGATTATTTAAAGCATCGATTTTTTGGTTAACTGTTGTTAAATCTAAAGTAACGCCTGTCAAACTTCCTAGTGATCCATCAACTATATCTGTTAATAAGGTTGATAAATTATTAACCGCACTCAGCGTCCCTGCTAAAAAGGTTAAATCACCAATAGTTAATGTAATATTTGTATTAATTTGAGCTGATCCGTTTATAGCAACATTTCCATTCAATGCATTCGGAATAGCTAAAACTGCTTGTTTTGTTCCGCTAGTAATAACTGAACCACCAACTAACTCACTTCCAGAAATTGTAAAATCTACATTTTGGGAGGATCCGTCAGCAGCCCAACGGTTTGCAGTAGTAGTTCCACTATTATTTGAGCTAGTAATGTTAGATAGAATTTCTGCATCCAAGATTGCTGCAGAAGCAGTAATTCCATTTGTTAAGTAAAACGTCAATGGAACAGTCAACGGCGCAATAACTAAACTACTTGTCAACACTAATGATAATGCACGATACTTGTTTTGTTTTTTAGACTTAGAAGTTCTTTTCTTTTTTTGCTTATCACTTTTCATAATTATCCTCCTCATATACTCAAAATAAAATACCTAACGAACAATTAGAAGCCAGTTAAAACCAATTCACACTCTCCTTTCGAAAATCTCAAACCATATAAATATTTATTTAAGCTTCTACCTTAGGATTTTATAACCTTTATAATATTTTTGGAAATAATACGAATCAGAAAAACTAATTTTATTTTAATAAAATAATTAAAACACATGTTTCGGAAAGAAAAAAACGGTAAATAACGTTGTATTAACAACGTTTTAAAACCTTGTATATACTAATATAATTTTAATTAAAATAACATATTATATTTTAGTCGTATTATACAGATAATAAT
>NZ_JAFLWD010000055.1:0-21535 GCF_017316105.1 Candidatus Enterococcus ikei | reverse complement strand
AGTCACCGCCTTTCATTATTTTCTTTACTAATCACACATTATTTATATGTGTTTTGAATGATCACTCAATAAATGCATCAATTCTTGTTTCTTGGCTTTTATCGCAGTAGGATCTTTTCCATAAGACGACAACGCGATCAGATATTCTCCCTGCTCAATCGTACTCATATTAAAAAAATCACTGTTTTCTTTTTGACTACAATCATTGACCCATTGCCAATCAGTGGCGTCCATAACGATTTGCTGGTTCACAATCTTAGAATCTGTGCAGGCAAAGATCAGATGTGCATCTTGAATATATTCAGCTTTGTACATGGCTGTAATTTTTTTTACTCCATCTAATTCAGTGAATTCAGGAAGAAAATTAGGTGCGACAACCGTCAGTTGAGCACCTTTTTTTAAAATACCTAGTGCTTTTCTTAACGCAATTTTTCCACCGCCGATAATGACGATTTTCTTCTCTGTTAGTTCAAGCATTACTGGATACATAAAACAGCCTCTTTCACGATTTGTTCTAAATCAGTCAAAATCCGCGGATCAAATTCCAGTGTAGGCGTAATAATAAAATTCGTTGTTGGAAAAGCTTCAGTTAATTGACTCTTCATGATCGTAATCAAATGGCCATCAAATAAAAAGAAAGGAACGATCACAGGTTGTTTGTCATCTGTTAGGTGCTTTTTAATCACTTCAAGGTAATTTTCTTCTCCTTTCAGACTTATTGCATAAATTGGAAAAGCTATTTGCTCCTGGATTTCTTTTGCTATCTCAGTTAGTACTTGCTGAGGTTCTTGCGTTTTTTTGGTACCATGAGCAATCAGAAATCCAACCAACTTCTCATTCGGTTGGTTGATAGCTACTTCTTGGAATCGCTCTAGCAACACTTGGCGACTGCCTTTCTTTCCGCCAAAGGTTTCGGTTTGGATAAATTCAATTTCTGGATGGTCATTTTTTACTGTTTTAAGTTCAGCTGGAATGTCTACTAATGCATGTTTTGCTGCAAATAATAATACAGGGACGACAACTATTTTCGTTACTCCTTTTTTGATCATTTTTTCAGCAACAGTTGGAATTGTATCTGGATGGTTTTCTAAAAAAGCTGTCGCTTGATAATAAAGTGGATCAAATTGTTTTTCTAGTTGTTGAATAAAATCCCTCGCTGCTTGATTTTTTTCGGCTTTTTGACTGCCATGAAATACATAAAGAATTCCGATCATCTCTCTCACCTCATAAGTCGATTAGTTGCTGTTTCATACTATATTGCAATAATTCACTAAATGTTTCAAATTCTAACTTTTTCATTAAATGGGATTTATGGACTTCTACTGTTTTAACAGAAATAAACAAGCGCTTAGCAATTTCTTTGTTGCTATAGCCTAATGCAACCAAGGGCAAGACTTCTCGCTCTCTTTTTGACAGCCGCTCATATTTTGCATCTTTTTCTGCGGTGTCCGTTTCTTTTTGCCAACGTTCTTTGTCATAATTACCGAATAATGGATCGATCGCTATTTTTCCAGCGATCACTTGCCGAATCGCATCTAGTAACACAATATCTTGTGAGCTTTTAAGAATATAACCCTTGGCTCCATATTCTAAGGCTGTTCGCACATATTCTTCTTCGTCATGCATACTTAAAATAATCGTTTTTACTTCAGGAAAATGTTCTTTTATTCGGCGTGTTGTCTGTAGCCCATTTTCCCCTGGTGGCATCCGCATATCCATCAACACAACATCAACAGGATTTTTTTCAAGGAGTAAAAAGGCTTCTGTACCATCTGCTGCATCACCGATAACCGTGATATCCTTTTGGCTTTCCAGTAATAAACGCAAACCACTTCTGACGACCGCATGATCGTCGGCTATAATAATGTTCATGTTGCCGCCTCCCAATCTATTGGTAAGTGTAGTGTCACTGTGGTTCCTTCGTTTTTTTCAGACTGAATAACTAAGTGACCACCAATAGATTCTGCTCTTTCTTGCATATGCAACAAGCCTAAACCACGGCTGTGCTCATTCACCGTTTGAAGATCAAATCCTTTTCCATGATCTCGAACATTAAGCTCTAATGCTGATTTTCGCTCACTCAATGTCACCCAAAGCTCATCCACATCAGCATGTTTCACACTATTCATCACACTCTCTTGCAAAACCCGATAAGTGATCGTCTCCACACTTTCAAAAAAACGTTTGTTTTCAAGCATCGGGATAAAATGTATCGCAACACCCGTTGTTTCTATCAAACGATGCAGTAATACTTCAATTGCTGGAATCAAGCCTAAATCATCTAAAGCTGCTGGACGCAAATCAACAGCCAGTTGTTTCACTTCACCAAGTAATGCCACAAAATCTTCATCGATCTTTTGTAACTTTGCTGGTAACTCTGCTGGTTCCTGCCATTTTAGCTGACGTGTTTCTAACATCAGACTATATATACTTTGTGCCAAGCCATCATGCAGCTCTTGAGACAGTACTTTACGTTCATTTTCATGTGCTTGGTTCACATATTCAATCAAACGTTTATTTTGAATCACCTGCTGCAGGCGATCTTGAACAGCTACTCGGCGAACACTCAGTAAAGAAATCTGCCCATCCAATTCTGTGTAACTCCCGCTAAATTGCTCTTGCTTCCCATCGTTACTTTGTAAGACTAAGGGAAAAGCGGCTTGATCCCAATCCTCTTTTACTTCGCAATCTAAGCACTTCTCCATAGTAGAATGAAGCATACACCCTTCTCCTCTTGCTATTTCCAACACTTTTTCTAAAGGAAAAGGATATAGTTCTTCTAATTTTATAGCGGTTTTATTTTTTTTGACGCATTGATTTTTTTCAATTAAAAATAATGCATCCTCGGCTTCTTCAAATAGTTTTTCTAATATCATCATTTCCATATTTTCCACCTATAAATAAACGACTAGTTCATTTGCTTTGTCTTTAGCAACAGTCAAAAAATTTTCTGTAACCTCTGTTTTCTTGCGATAACCGACTAGCAGAACCCCTTTTACTTCACCCGTTTTTAATACAGGAAAAGCTACAATTGTTTCTAGTTTTTCCATCCGTGTGATGGGCAATTCAACTAATTTTTCTAGTTGTTTTTGTAAATCGGTTGCTTGATAGCTTCGACCTGTTCGCCAAACAATTCCACCAATGCCTTTACCAACTTGCAGTCGAATGCGTTGATAATTTTGATTGGTATTGCCAGCTACATAATTCCAGCGGATCACGCGTACTTTTGTTACTTCATCAACTGTCGACAGGGCTAAAGCAACAAAATCGACTTGAAGTTCCTCTTTCATTTGATCGATCCTTTGCTGCACTTGATCCGTCATTTGACTACTCCTATTCCCTAATTTTTAATAAAAAGCTTGTTTTCTTTCAATTCTTCTCTTATTCTTAAGCCAACATATCTTATTTTAGAAGGATTTTTTTATGAAAACAACAACTACTTTTAGTCCCAAACGTTTAGTTATGATCATTACTATGACTGTCTTTTCTTTTTCTAGCATGACGACAGCTTTCTTTTTAATGGGTATCAAGGCGTTTCCTTATTTTATCGGAGCAGCTTTGTTTTACTTTATTCCCTACGCTATTATTATAGCAGAGTTTACCGGCGTTTATAAAAATCATATTGGCGGTTTGTATCAGTGGCTAGCTGGTCATCTTTCTGAAAAAGTTGCTTTTATCGCTGCTTTTTTATGGTATTGTAGTTATTTTATCTGGATGATCAGCTTGTTTATGAAACTCTGGATTCCTTCATCTATTTTACTTTTCGGCCAAGATTTAACTAAAAAAAATAATTCTAATCCTTATTTTTCAACTGCTATTTTAATTGGTATGCTATCTATTTTAGCGGTTTTCGTAACATTGTTTTTTGTCAGTAAAGGATTCAAAGGAATTGCTTCTTCGTTATATCTAAGTGGGATCTTAATGACGATTTTGATTGTCGCAAGTCTTGGTGGAAATTTGTTATTATGGATCACCAATCGCTCTGATATTTTGCCAAATCTTACAGCTAGCTTCAAGGGGATTCAAAAAAATTCCACTTCAGGACAAACATTGATCGAACAGCTATCTTTTCTGATTTTTGCCATTACAGCATTCGGCGGTTTAGATACGATTGCAAGTCTGGTTGATAAAACAGGCAAACAAAAAAAGCAATTTCCTAAATTGTTGATTTTCAGTAGTATTTTAGTTGTTAGTTGTTATTTTTTAGGCATTTTTTTATGGAGTGGCGGAACAGATTTAGCACATTTAAAAGCCAATAATAGTATTCATTTAGGGAATTTAATGTACGAATTAATGGAGAATCTGGGCTATTCTGTTGGGCAGGCACTTTCTTTAACCGCACTGCAATCTCAATTTTTAGCTCAGGTTTTTACTCGTTATACTGCCTTGACACTGCTGCTTTCTTACATTAGTTTACTATCGACTATTTTTTATTTACCCATCCGAACGTTGGTCGAGGGTACACCTCAACATTATTGGCACCCTCGCTTGAAGCAAAAAAACAAACATGATATGCCGATTTATGCGTTGTTGGCTCAAGGAAGCTTGATTAGTTTGTTTATTTTAGGCATCAGTTTAGGCAGTCAGTATGTGGTCTTTTTATATAATCAACTAACTTTAATGACTAATATTTCTAGAGCAATCCCTTATTTATTAGTTGCGCTTGCGTATCCAGCATTTAAGAAAAAACAATTAGTAAATAATCCAACTACCGTTTTGGTTCCATCAAGAATCAACGCTACTCTACTTAGCACCAGTGTTATTCTAAGCATTACTTTAGCAATTGGCTTTCAGATTTACCAGCCTCTTTCACAAGGAAATTTACTGCAAAGTCTAACCTTATTGATTGGCCCTTTACTTTTTACTTTACTTGCCTATTTACTTTATCAGCATTTCCATAGAAAAAAAGAAATTACTCAAAACGAAGATGGGACAGAAGTGTATAACCTTGAGAAATAGGTTGCTTCTGATTCCATCTTTTATTTATGCTACCAAAACATAGTAATAACAAGCGAAATAAGAACGTTTCCTGTACAATATAATTGAGTGCTTTTTGTTTATCTTAAAAAATGAAGGAGTAACATTCTTTTGTGCAGGGGGGATCTTTTTGTTTGATTTAGAAAAAGTTCAGTCGTTAAATGAGCTGGAAATGCTTGTTTATCACTATATCTTAGAACATATGGAAAGTGTTCCGAAGTTAACCATTCGTCAGCTTTCCACAAATTGCCACGTGTCTACTTCAACGATTTTACGTTTTTGTTCAAAAATGGGCTTTGATGGGTTTTCAGAATTGAAATATGCTATCAAAAAAGAAGAACAACAACAGCAACAGTCCTTTGAACAATATTATGATGCCACGATGCACGTTGATTCTTTTTTAAAACGGCTGAATCAGCAAACGTATTATGAAACATTAAAACCAGCTATTACCATGATTGCTTCTGCTCGTCACATTGTATTTTCTGGTATTGGCACAAGCGGTATTTTAGGAACGTATGGTAGTCGTTATTTTGCAAATATGGGCATCAACGCATACAGCATCGGCGATCCATTTACGCCAATTCCTCAACGAGGGTTTGAAAATACCTTAGCAATCATTCTATCCGTTTCAGGAGAAACCTCTGAAGTGATCAAACAAGTAACGGATTTCAAGCGCTCTGGAGCAAAAATTTTGAGCATTACTAATGATGAACATTCAACAATCGCCCGTTTAGCCGACTACAATATTTCTTATTATATGCCAGATGAAAAATCAGTTTATGCTGATCCTTATATCAATATCACTACCCAAATCCCAGTTATTGCGTTAATTGAATTACTGGCTCATCAAGCTAGTAAAGAGTTTGCTGAAAAAACTGACCAACAAAAAAACTTATCTGATTAAAGTATTTAAAGACGATCATAATGCCGAAATTTTGACAAAAGGCGCAAGAGTTGCTATGGTTTCTGAGAGGATGTACCGTATGTTAGGAACCAAAATTAACGTACATCCTACCTATTATAAAGAGGAGTGTGACGATTCATGTCTTTTAACATCGAGCATTTGGACAACGAAGTAATCACTGGAAAACAGTACAAATTTGCTATTCCTAAAACACCTGAAGATTTTGCTGAAGTCAATAATCAAAAACTAGAGATTTTGCCAACTGATAAAAAAAGTGTCCAAGCTATCATCATCAATGATCCAGATGAGAGTAACGGTACTTATAAATATCTTGTTGAAGACAGCGAAGGGAATCGAACCTTTACAGTAGAAGCTGGCGATTATGCCGTATTTATCGGACCTTGGGAAACATTGGCAGATATTGATAACTTTATCGGCGCAAGTTATGGCGAGCTTTACCAATCTCCTGAATATGGGATCGGTGGAACAAACAATATTCAACTTCTTGATTTTGAGAATAAAAAAATTACATTAAAACTACCTACAGTTAGTAAATAAACGTACGACCAGGAAATAAATTGCTTTTTGATTTGTTTCTAGGTCGTATTTTTAATTGATTTGTTTTTTTGCGCGGTACATGTTTCTGAACAAGCTTAACCTATTTTAAATTCGTAAAATTTCTTTTATAGTATACATGTAAACGCATTCAGTAGATTTAAATCAGAGCGGCCGCTCTATTGAAATACTACTACACGCAATTATTTTCCGTTACTTTAGTTAACCAAAGGAGAGGTTTAGAATGAATGAATGGATCAATGAAAAAGTTCTACCACCCGTTTTAAAGTTCGTTAACACGAAAGCGATTACAGCTTTAAGAAATGGGATGTTGTATACCATGCCATTTACAATCGTGGGTTCGATTTTTCTATTACTAGCGAATTTACCGATCGAATCCGTGGCAAAATGGATCACTGATAGTGGTTTGGTTGTTTACTTCAATCAAGCGTATGGAGCATCTTTTGCCATCATGTCAGTTTTTGCGGTAATCGGGATTGCTTACTCTTATGTAAAAACAGAAGGCTTTGAAGGCCTACCTGCTGGCATGATTTCCCTTGTTGTCTTTATCTTATTTATGGCTCCAGATGTGACTGATTTAGACAGTGGAGTAACGATCGGCAATGTCATCAATAAAGACTGGACTGCAGGTAAAGGAATGATCACAGCAATCATCGTGGGTCTTATCGTTGGTTGGGTTTACAGCTGGTTCTTACGTCACGATATTCGGATCAAATTACCTGAAGCTGTTCCTGAAAACGTAGCAAACTCATTTACTGCCTTGATTCCTGCTGCGGCTTTGATCACTGGCGCAATGTTTGTCTATATTTTCTTTGATAAAGTCTTTAAAACAACATTCTTTGATTTCATTTACGATGTCTTACAATCTCCACTTCAAGGGGTGACTGATTCCTTGGGCGGTGCGTTAGTACTTGGTTTCTTAGTCCCATTATTCTGGTTCTTCGGTGTTCACGGTTCAACGATCGTCGGCGGAATCATGGGTCCGATTTTACAAGCCAACTCTTTAGAAAACACAGATATTTTAAAAGCTGGTAAAGAATTAACGGTTGCAAACGGTGGTCATATCGTAACGCAACAATTCTTAGATCAATTTTTAACAGTAACGGGTGCTGGTATGACACTTGGTTTAGTGGTTTATATGGTGTTCTTCGCAAAATCTGCCCAGTTCAAACAACTAGGTCGTTTATCAATTGGACCTGCCGTGTTCAACATCAATGAACCAATCACATTTGCCACACCGATCGTAATGAACCCGATCATGGCGATTCCATTTATTTTGACGCCTGTCGTATCATCTGTTATTACTTACTTCGCTTTGTATACTGGTTTAGTGCCATTATTTACAGCGGTTCAAGTGCCTTGGACAACGCCTCCAATTATTTCAGGATTATTAGTCGGTGGTTGGCAAGCAGCGTTACTACAAGCATTTGTTTTAACGTTAGGATTCTTTATTTACCTACCATTTGCTAGAAAAATGGATGCTATCAACTATGCACAAGAAACAAATCAACCTATTACAGAAGACGTGTTAGAAGAAATTGAAGCTGAAGCTTAAATATCCGTTCTAAACTGACGTAAATATCACCGCACAGCTGATTCCGTTCAATTAATTCCTCCCAGCTGTGTGGTGATTTTAATAGTTAAACATGGAATATAACAAATAAAAAGGAGACGTTTGTATGTCAATTTTAAGAGAAAATTTCCTTTGGGGCGGCGCAGTTGCGGCTCATCAATTAGAAGGTGGTTGGGACCAAGATGGTAAAGGTATTAGCGTTGCTGACGTTATGACCGTTGGTGCTCATGGTGTGCCTCGAAGAATCACAGATGGCGTGTTGCAAGGTGAAAATTACCCCAATCATGAAGCCATTGATTTTTACCATCATTATAAGGAAGATGTAAAATTATTCGCCGATCTTGGATTAAATTGTTTCCGGACATCGATTGCCTGGACACGGATTTTCCCAAATGGGGATGAAGCAGAACCAAATGAAGATGGTTTGCAGTTTTACGATGATTTGTTCGATGAATGTTTAAAATACGGGATCGAACCTGTGATTACCTTGTCTCATTTTGAAATGCCTTATCATTTAGTCACCGAATATGGCGGCTGGCGTAATCGTAAAATGATTGATTTCTTTGCGAAGTTTGCTCGTGTTTGTTTTGAACGTTATAAAGATAAAGTCACTTATTGGATGACTTTCAATGAAATCAATAATCAAGCAAATTACGCGGAAGACTTTGCGCCGTTTACCAACTCTGGGATCAAATACCAAGAAGGCGAAGATCGTGAAAAAATCATGTATCAAGCGGCTCATTATGAGTTAGTAGCTAGCGCACAAGCTGTTAAAATCGGGCATGAGATCAACCCGGATTTCCAAATTGGTTGTATGATCGCGATGTGCCCCATTTATCCGTATTCATGCGATCCAAAAGATATGATGATGTCAGTCAGTGCCATGCAAAAACGTTACTGGTTTACAGATGTTCATGTGAGAGGGCATTATCCAAGCTTTATGGAAAAATATTTAGCTCGTAAAGGGTTTGATTTAGATATTACGGAACAGGATTTGACTGATTTAACACATGGTTGCGTGGATTATATCGGCTTTAGTTACTATATGTCGTTTGCAATTAAAGATCATGATAAAGGCCCTGCTTTTGATTATGATGAGTCGCAAGATTTAGTTAAGAATCCTTATGTAGAATCATCTGATTGGGGTTGGCAAATCGATCCACTTGGTTTGCGTTATGCGATGAACTGGTTTAATGAGCGCTATGAATTGCCTTTGTTTATTGTGGAAAATGGCTTTGGCGCGATCGATGAAATTGAACCAGATGGCACGATCAATGACCAATATCGGATTGATTATTTGAAAGCTCATATTGAGATGATGAAAGAAGCTGTTGAATTTGACGGTATTCCATTGATTGGATATACGCCTTGGGGCTTTATTGATTTGGTTTCTGCGGGGACTGGTGAGATGAAGAAACGGTATGGTTTTATCTATGTGGATAAGGATAATGACGGGCAAGGGACGTTGAAGCGTTCTAAGAAGAAGTCATTTGATTGGTATCAGCAAGTGATTAAGAGCAATGGTGAAGAGTTGTAATACTATCATAAAAGGGTAAAATAAGCTGGAATTAATCAGTTTATTTTACCCTTTTGTCCCCCATCCTCTTTTATTATATCGTAGGATTTTTTTAACAGAATATAACAGTACAAACAAGCTAAAGCTCCCATAATTGCAAGTATGGTTAACCAGTATTTAGTTGTTTTTATTCTTAAAAGAGACAAGTTTCTATTTTATAGACTTAAAACGTTCTTCCTTGCTATTTTTGCTCTTGATTCAGCACTTCATCTTGAATCATCCCACTAGCTTTCATAAACATATACGTCACAACGGGGCCGACAAAAATAAAGCCATGTTTTTTCATGTCTTTAGCCACAGTTTTAGATAACGGTGTGACATTTGGAACTTCATACGATTCTTCATAAACATTTAAACGAGGAACGCCACCAACAAAATCCCACATATACTCAGCAAAACTGCCATATTCTTTTTGCACAGCCAAAATTGCTTGCGCATTTTGAATCGTAGCATTGATTTTTCTCGGATTACGAATCATTTCAGGATCTTGCATAATTTTCTCCACATCATCAGGCATCATAGCCGCAACTTTTTGAATGTCCATATTATGGAAGTTCCTTAAAAAAGCCTCTAATTTACCAGCCGCCGCTTTCCAACTTAAGCCAGCTTGAAAGGTTCCCACCGTTAACAGAATAAAAAGCAATCGATCATCATGCGTCGGTTTACCCCACTGATTATGGTACCAGTCAAATTTTGATGGTTGGTTCTTTTTCATATCATTCTCCTAAAATTAACTGTTTCGTTTATCATATCATAAAAAGTAGGACAAACTTAATTCCTCATAACTAAAAAGAGCTTGAAATAATTTCAAACTCTTTTAATTCATCTATTTTAGTAAATCCACCATCGCTTTTGAAATATCAACAGCTTTCAATCCATACACTTCTTTCAAATACTCTAATTTACCCACTTGACCGAATTGTTCTTTGACACCGATTCGCTTCATTTTCACCAGCTGATTTTCAGCAACGATCTCCGCTACAGCACTGCCCAATCCACCGATTACATTATGATTTTCTGCTGTTACGATTGGTCCTAAACTAGCCGCTTCAATTACGATCTCTTCATTCATCGGTTTGATTCTAAACAAATCGATCACTTGAACTGAAATCCCTTGTTCCTCTAAATCATGGGCCGCTTGAAGTGCTTCTGATACCATGATTCCACTAGCAAAAATCGTCCCATCCATCCCATCTTTTAACTTACAGTATCCTTTGGAAAAGTCTTCATCACCTGTATATAAAGGATTCGCTTGTTTACGAATCGTCCGAATATAGAACAACCCTTGTGCGGTATGTGCATATTCTAAAATCGCTTTAAACTGATAAGGATCTGACACTTCATATATATGATTTCTTGGAATCACCCGCATCAAGGCAAGATCTTCAAACGGCATATGTGTTCCGCCGTTCATTTCAGCTGTAACACCTGGGTCGGTCCCCACGATCACCGCATGATTCTGAGCATATCCTAGAGAAAGAAAGACTTGATCAAAAGAACGTCTTGTCGCAAAAGGGGCAAATGTGTGAATAAATGGAATAAATCCTATAACAGCCAAACCTGCGGCTGCCCCCATTTCTTCGGCTTCCATGATTCCTACATTAATGTAGCGTTTACCCAGTTGTTCTTTTAATTTGCTTGTCCCCATTGAGCTAGCTAAATCTGCTTCTAATGCTACGATTTTCGGATCTTTTTCTGCTAATTCCAACAATGTTTTTGTATAAACTTGCCGCATTTCTAAGTCTTTCATTATTGATTCACCTCGATCTTTTCAGCCAACGTTGCAATGGCTTCTTTAATTGCTGCTTTTCCTGCCTCATCAGGTCGAATATGATGATTGTCCACTAATTCTTCAAAGTAAGGAACTCCTTGTCCTTTAACTGTATCTAAAACGATGGCTGTCGGTTTACCTAACGTTTGTTTTGCTTGCTCAATAGCCGATTCAATCGCCACAACATCGCCGCCATCCACACGCCAACTATTGAAACCAAAAGCCTGCATTTTTTCAACAAAATCAAACGGATCGCAAATATCTGTTGTATAACCATCTAACTGTTTTTTATTATCATCGATCAATACGATCAAATGATCCAACTGTTGATGCGCCGCAAACTGAAACGCCTCCCAACATTGCCCTTCATTTAATTCCCCATCGCCAACGATTGCAAACGTATAATTCTCTTTCTCTAACAGCTGATTGCCTTTTGCAATGCCAGTTGCCGCTGAAATCCCTTGACCAAGGGAACCTGTCGTCATATCTACGCCAGGCGTTTTGATCCGATCTGGATGCGAAGGAAGATTCGTTCCATTTTGATTTAAACTGAAAAGAAACGCTTCATCGAAATACCCTTTTAAAAACAATGTAGCATATAGCGCAGGCCCAGCATGTCCTTTTGATAAGACAAAATAATCTCGGTCTGGGTCGTCTTTTCTTTCTGGTGAAACATTCAAGACTTTTCCATATAAAACAGCCAACGTTTCAACAATGGACAAGCTACCGCCAAAATGACCAAAGCCTAAATTATCTAATTCTCTCATCGTATAATAACGAATCTGATCCGCAAATTTCTGTGTGTCCATTATGCCGTCTCCTTCGTTTCAGTTGTTTTTTTCTTGCCGAAAATCGTTAATCCGATCAATAACGCCAATACCGCTAAAACGCCAACAACGACAGCAATTTGACCGCCCGTATCTGCTAATTTACCAAGGAAAATCCCCGTCACACCATAATCTGTATCAGAGAAGGTCGAACCTTGGAAGCCTAAATCCCCCATAACCGGCATCAGTAAAATCGGCATAAAACTAATAATCACCCCATGAATAAACGAACCTACAACCGCTCCTCGAACTCCACCAGTCGCATTACCGAAAACACCCGCCGTCGCGCCACAGAAGAAATGCGGCACCACACCTGGAATAATCACTGTTGTACCAGTAGCGATCATAATAAACAAGCTAACGATTCCCCCAACAAAACTAGTTAAAAAGCCAATCAAAACAGCATTTGGTGCATACGGAAAGACGATTGGACAATCTAAAGCTGGAATCGAATTAGGCACTAATTTTTCAGAAATCCCTTTAAATGCCGGTACAATTTCAGCTAAAATCAAACGAACGCCAGCCAAGATCACAAACACACCTGCTGCAAACATCCCTGCTTGTTGTAACGCATAGATAATATAATTTGTCCCGTTACTAAGATTTTCAGAAATAAAGTTATTCCCTGCAAACAAGGCCACGATCGTGTAAACGATCCCCATCGTCAACGTAATACTCACAGTTGAATCGCGTAAGAATGACAAGCCTTTTGGAAAATTGATATCTTCCGTTGATTTCTTTTTATCCCCCACATATTTTCCGATAAAACCACTAAGCGCATAGCCAAAGTTCCCTGTATGTCCCAAAGCAACTGAATCATTTTTGGTAATTTGTTTGGTAAACGGCTGAGCGATCGCAGGAAAAATCGTATTCGCTAAACCTAACGCCAAACCACCGACTAAAACTAACGGTACAGCACTCATTTTTGTGACACTCATGATCACCGCAATCATACACGCCATATAAAGCGTGGCATGACCTGTTAAATAAATATATTTAAATTTCGTAATGCGGGCGATCAAGATATTAAACGCCATTCCCGCTAACATAATAAGTGCTGTATACGTCCCATATTTCGTCAATGCCAAGGCAACGATTGCTTCATTATTCGGCACCACCCCTTGCATATTAAACGCATGCTGGAACATTTCACCAAACGGGGCTAGTGAGCCTTCGATCACACCAGCTCCTGCTGTTACCACTAAAAACCCAACAAAGGTTTTGATTCCGCCACGGACAACATCTGAAATTGGCTTTTTCTGTAACCCCAGACCCAAAACTGCGATCAAAGCTACTAAAATTGCTGGCGTACTTGCAATATCGATCAATATATTTAAGATACTATTCATATTTTTCTCCCACCTTCTTTAGTTTAGAGTAACCCTTCATCCACACAAACAGCTCTGACTTTTTCTCTTAATTCATCCATATCGATAATACTGTCCAAAACAACCACATTCCCTAAATGCTGCGCACTATCTGCTAAATCGCCCCCTACGAAAAAGACATCTGCCAAATCCGGCGTTGCACTGCCCATATCGTAATGCGCCACCTCAACTCCTGTTACACCTAATTCATTCAACACACTGTTGATATTCATTTCCACCATAAAACTAGATCCTAAGCCAGATCCACAAACTGCTGCCATTTTCATAATGATTCTCCTTCCTTTAATAACTGAATAATTGTTTCTTGATCGTTTGCTGCTAATAGCTTCTCTAAATTCTCTTTGTTCGATAAAATTTTTGTTAAGCTCGCCAATGCTTTTAAATGCATTTCATTGTCAACAGCTGCTAAACAGATAAAAATAGTGATTTCATGCTTAGGATCATCTAAAAGTAAAACAGGTTCTTCTATTTTCAAAAGAGACATCCCTAATTGTTTAACGCCATCTTCGGGCCTTGCATGAGGCAATGCGATACCTTTGCCAATATGAATAAAAGCCCCGTAATCTTTGACCTTTTGGATCATGGCTTCTATATAGTCCTCTGTGATTTTCCCCTGCGTTTTCAAAGGTTGGGCCGCATAAGCAATCGCTTCTTCCCAATTTAATTTTTTATCCGTCAACTGGATCATATCTGTCGTTAACAACTCTGATAACATTGGCTTCTCATCTTCTTTCGCTTTCAATTTTTTTATCATTTTTCGATTTAATATACGGTAAATCTTTTCTTTGGTAACCCCTTTTTTTAAGTCGATATAGGGTAATAAAGTTTCAATGATTTCGTCTATAGAAGGGACGATAATTCCTGGGATCAATAAATCTTCCTGCACGCAACGAATCAGATTGTTCTTTTCCAATTGCGACATGATTGGATTGACCAGATACATTTTTTTAGGTGTAGTCAACGGAACACTGGAAAAAATCACATCATAGTCAGATTCCGCAATGCTTTCTAGTTGATCCACCGTTGTGGTTAAACTAAAATCGATCGTTGGAAACAGTTCCTTCAACTCTGATTGTATGATCAACGACGAACTGATGCCGCTAGGACATAAAACCAACGCTTTATAACGAATCACCCGATTTAATTCCCGTTGATTGCCGATCTCACCACCAAATAAAATCGTGAAGTACCCAACCTCTTCATCTGGAATTGGTTGACCTATCAATAGTTCTAAAGGATGCAGTGCTATTTTAGTTAAAGCAAATAGTTCACCATATTGTTCTTTGATTTCTTCAGTCAAGACATTCGCTAGCGAAAAATGATACTTGATCCTAAAAAAAGCTGGCACCAAATGATAAAAAAGGTCGAGTAATAATTTTCGATACGCTTTAAACTCAATTGCCGCTAAACGTTCCATCTCATGAATAATCTGACTCGCACATTCTAGTAAAAATTCCAACGCTGTATCACGGATTTCTCCTTGTGTGATCGTCATAAAAATTAGCGTAAAATAGAATTGCTCATTTTCAGGATCAAGGATTTCAGGAAATTTAGCTAAAAACAGCTGACTTCCATTAAAAGCATTCAGCTCTTTTAACGTATCTTTCGCTTGTCTATCCAACCTAAACGAATACCCTTTTGCTCGTTTTAACACATAGGCCATAAAATAAATCGTCTCTTCGATTCGACTTGGCACAATGACTAACTCACTCGCCTTGATCGCTTCAAAAAGGTGAGAACGGACATCTGCTTCAAACGTTTTTGAATACTTTATCAATCCTTTTTTCAGTCCCCATTTTCCTGAAACTGATGAAACTATTTTTGCGATCATCTGGTGGGCTTGAATCCGAATAGCCCCTTCACATCCAGACAAATAAAAACCATTTTTTCGTGAATAATCCAAACTGATTTGCTGCTTAGCTAAATGTTTACGCAACTTTTTGATATCCGCTAAAATTGTATTCTTACTGACTTGAAGAAATTCTTGATAATGATAAACAGATAAATCCTCTTCTGCAATAAACGTCAGCAGATAAAGCAAGGCTTGTCTTTCATCTTCCGAATAAACAATGTCTGTTTCCAGCTTGCCAAAATAAAGTTCCAACCATTTATCAGCTACTTGCTTTGAAAAATAAATTCTGTCTTTTTCCCAATAAATTGGTTCGTAGGAAAATTGCTGCAGCTGCTCATTGAGCTTTCCTAGTTGATCGATCACTGTTTCTGTAGGCAATCCTGTAATTTCATTGATTTCTTGAATAGCATAACCCACGCTGTGCGGCCCATTGATAAGATAACTCATTCGATAATCAATCATCTTGTCCCTCCTGTATTCACTATATAATGTAAACGCTACAATTCAAAGAAACGTTGGGTCTAATCTGTTTTTGACTTTTCAAAATGATTGGACTCAATATAAAAACTAACAAAATAGCTATGGAAGTCAATTGATTACTGACTCCATAGCTATTTTGCTTAGTTCTAGATAAAAACACTACTTTTAAACCTTTACTTACTGGGTTTTCCATCTTTTTTATATGCAATAACGTTTGATTCTTTATTCTCAGCGATTTCTTTCGCTCGCTTCATCGCTTGCTCTTTTGTATCAAATGAATCAACGGCTTTTTCAGCATTTTTTGTCTGAACATACCACCGATTTTCCTTATAATAAACCAAAACATCATTGTCTAACAACTCTGTATTGATATGTTTATTGCTGTGTTTGTCTGTCTTTTTAGGATCAGCTTCTTTCCTAAAAGCGGCTTTTTCAGTATCCGTTGCTTCATCCAGCCACTTTTTAGATTGAGAAATCGCAATCGGGATCGCTCTGTCATCTGGATACCCTTCACTGACTAACGCATTGGCGATTTCGATGGCTTTCTTTTTTAACAACGGCTCAAAGTTTTTAAACGAACTTGGATAATCCTTTAAATCCCAAGGCATTGTTCTTCATCTCCTTAATAATAAAATCAATTAAGCAAAGAAACTACCACCTGTAATTGAATAAACTTGTCCAGTCACATAACTAGCCTCATTTGAAGCTAAAAACACATAAACAGCAGCTAATTCAGCAGGCTGTCCAGCTCGACCAATCGATTCTTTCTGACCAAACTCAGGAATTTTTTCTGGTGGTTGTCCTCCGCATATTTGTAAAGCTGTCCAAATTGGTCCTGGGGCAACTGTGTTCACACGAATCCCTGAAGGAGCTAATTGCGCTGATAATCCTTTACTAAACGAGGTGATTGCCCCTTTTGTCGCTGCATAATCTAATAAATTTGCACTTGGTTCAGCACTTTGAATCGAAGTCGTTGTAATAATACTGCCGCCTTTTGGCAAGTAGTCTAACGCTTCTTGTACTGCCCAATACATTGATATGATATTTGTTGTATAGGTATCCATGATTTGTTGTGTCGATAGCTCTTTGATTTTTTCAACAGCCTGCTGCATTCCAGCATTCAGGACTAAAATATCTAAACCACCTAATTCTTTTGCTGCTTCATGAATAAGGTTTCGAGTAAATGTTTCATCTTTTAAATCACCTGGCAATAATATTGCTTTACGACCTTCTACTTCAATCAAGGTTTTAACTTCTTTAGCATCTGCTTCTTCAAAAGGTAAGTAATTGATTGCTACATCAGCACCTTCTCTTGCATAAGCAATCGCAGCTGCACGGCCGATTCCAGAATCTCCACCTGTGATCAAGGCTTTGCGACCTGCCAATTTGCCCGAGCCTTTGTAAGTTGATTCTCCACAATCAGGTACAGGTGTCATTTTTTGTTGTAATGCAGGTGCTTCTTGTGATTGTTTTTCAAATTTCCCATCGTAGAATCTTGTTAACGGATTTTCGATTTTTTCTGTCATCTTGATTCCTCCTATGAATTTGTTGCCAATAAAAAGTAAGGACCAGCTTACTCTTTTACCCTAATACAAATTCTAGCCCCTGACAAATCATACGTTTTTATACTAAAGAAGATTTCATAAAAGTCGGTTTCTTTGGCTTATCGCTTAGAAATCCTTATAATTAACTATACGGAAGGATTTATTTATAAAAAATAGGTCTTAAGATGGATGTCAAAACATTGCAGAAACATTACAATATCATTACATCAAGTTTAAAAAGCTCGTTACACATTTATTGATATTTAGTTTCTCAGGCTAGTCTTTCGGAAAAAAGACTGGACGAGCCTGTTATACTTTTATTGATATCTAGCTTTACGAGCTCACTTAGCTTTTAAATTTTAGGAGGAGAAATTTATGAAAAACAACAAAACAAAATTTGGCTTGATTGCTGTGATCGTCATTGTGTTAATAGGCGTATTCGGAATCAGTCAATACAACGGATTAGCGAAGAAAGAACAATCAGTTGAGTCACAATGGAGCCAAGTAGAAAACGTGATGCAACGTAGAGCCGACCTCGTTCCTAACTTAGTCAACAGCGTTAAAGGTAGTATGCAACAAGAACAAAAAGTCTTTGGTGATATCGCTAAGGCCCGTGAAGCATATGGATCTGCAAACAATGATTCCGATAAAATCAAAGCCAGCCAAGAGTTGGATCAATCTGTAGGTACCTTGATTAATGTCATCAATGAAAATTACCCAGAACTAAAATCAAATGATAACGTACAAACATTAATGACTCAATTAGAAGGAACGGAAAACCGCATTTCAGTTGAACGTAAACGTTACAATGACGTTGTAAAAGAATACAACGAACAAGTGGTTTCTTTCCCTAAAAATATCTTTGCAAATATGATGGGTCTAGGTAAGAAGGATTACTTTAAAGCTGATCCAACAGCCAGCACCGTGCCTTCTGTGAATTTTGATAATTCTACTAGTACTTCTAGTGGGAAGTGATGATCGATGAAACTTTTTAGACGAGGTTTATTGCCTAGCGTATTATTTTTCCTTGTCACCTTTTTCGTCAGCTTTCAAACACCAGCATTTGCTGAATTACCCGCTTCACCAGATCGTTTTTATTTAGATCAACCAAGAATCTTGGATGAGACAACTAAAAATTTAGTTGAACGAAAAGGTGAGCTTTATAAAGAAAAGTCAGAAGCTCCTCAAGTTGTTTTAGCTGTGATTGATTCGACTGAAGGTGATAGTGTCGATAGTTATGCACCCGACCTTTTCCAAAAATGGAAGATCGGAAATCAAAAAGAGGATAATGGTGTTTTGATCCTTTACGCCCTCAATGATGGTGAGCGGAATGTTCGAATCGAAGTCGGTTATGGTTTAGAAGATGTCATCACCGATAGCGTTGCCGGTAATATTCTACAACATGCTAAGGACGATTTGAAATCAAGTAATGCTGCTTCAGTCAATAAAGGACTGCAATACACATTTAACGCAGTTACTACTTTGATCGATAAACATTATGACTATCCAGCCGATAAAAATGCATTGTCAGATGACGAGATAGACCAAGTTTCCTCAGATGACGATTCTGATGGAGAAGGGTTCTTCAGTATTTTCTTTGTACTTCTTATTCTCTTGCCTTTCCTTCTTTTTGGTGGAGGACGTGGTGGTCGCGGTGGTCGTGGAAGTGGTCCTTGGTATTGGGGCGGCGGCGGTTTTGGCGGCGGCTCTTCAAGTGGAGGTGGCGGATTCGGTGGCGGCGGTGGCTTCTCCGGAGGAGGCGGTTCTTCTGGTGGCGGCGGCGCTAGTATTTAGAAACCGAAACATTCCTATTTTATTTGAATAACTCAAGTTTAGAGCAAACCCTTGCTGGTTTGCTCTTTTTTACTTCCAAAAAAATATATACAATCATTAAATACAAAAGTATAGACATTATATAAATAAAGTGGTATATTAACTTTTGTAATCGATTACAAATAGAATATAAAGGACTGATTAGTATGAATGGCTTTATGGATTCTCTTGGAGAAAAGATCATGCCGCTTGCAAATAAGCTGGGTCAAAACCGCTATCTCTCTGTTCTAAGAGATGCGTTTATGTTATCTTTTCCATTAACTATGTTTGGATCAATCGTCGTTGTGATCAATAACTTACCTTTTTTTAGTGATGCAACTAAAGGAACCTTATCTTCACTATTTGGTAACGGTCAAAATGCCACAATGAGCATCATGGCTGTTTTTGTTACATTTGGTATTGGCTATTATTTATCTAAATCCTATGATGTCGAGGGGATTTTTGGCGGAGCTGTTTCGTTTGCTAGTTTTCTTCTTTTAACTCCTTTTATGATGACGCTTGAAGATGGCACAGAAGTTTCTGGTGTATTATCTTTAGATCGTTTAGGTGCTAAGGGCATGTTTATCGGAATGATCACCGCCTTTCTTGCTGGTGAAATTTATTGTAGAATCACGAAAAAAGGCTGGCAGATCAAAATGCCTGATGGTGTCCCACCTGCTGTTGCTAAGTCATTTGCTGCGTTGATTCCTGCTATCCTAACATTGTCTGTTTTTCTATTTATCAATGCAATCGTAACAGGTCTATTTAATACAAATTTGCACGATGTTATCTACGAAATAATTCAAAAACCATTAGTTGGTTTAGGTAGTAGTTTACCAGCCACTTTAATTGCTTTATTCTTTGTTCAATTCCTATGGTTCTTTGGTTTACATGGTCAAATCATCGTCAATTCCGTAATGGACCCTATTTGGAACACCTTGATGTTAGAAAACTTAGATGCCTATAAAGCGGGTGAAAAATTACCCCACATCATTACAAAACCATTTATGGAAACCTTTACTGTCGGACTTGGCGGTTCTGGTATGACTTTAGCTGTTATTTTGATCATGGCGTTTGTCATGAAGAAAAAGCAATACCGAGATATTGGTCGTTTAAGTCTAGCACCTGGAATTTTTAACGTAAATGAGCCTGTTATTTTTGGCTTACCGATCGTTTTGAATGCAACGATCCTAATTCCTTGGGTATTAGCTCCACTGATCGTTACGGTGCTTAATTATCTTGTTATGGCAGCTGGTATTGTGCCACCGCCAACTGGGGTTTCCGTTCCATGGACTGTTCCGATTTTCTTTAGCGGCATGTTAGCAACAAATTCCATCTTAGGTGGGATTTTACAGCTTGTTGATTTAATTCTTGTTGGTTTGATTTGGTACCCATTCTTACGCTTATTAGACAAAGAAAAAGAAAGTGCGATTTAACTGCACTTTCTTTTTCTTTAATTGTCTATACATTCATAATCAGTTACAATACAGAAGAGGAGGTTGTAACGATATGAAGCCAAAATATGAAGAAATCGCAGATACCTTGCGTGAACGAATAAAAAATAATATTTACAAAACAGATACCTTGATTCCTAACCAAACCGACTTAGTAAAAGAATTCAACGTAAGTCGAATGACTGTCAAAAAAGCAATCGGGATTTTAGTCATGGAAGGTCTTTTATACTCTCAACGTGGTTCTGGAACCAAAGTATTGAATCGGTCTTTTTGGGATAAAGATACTTCACCTGCCAATGAATATGATGGTCTTAGCAAACAAATGCATGATCGCCATAAAGAGTTAAAAAGCGAGGTCATTTTGTTTGAAGTTGAATTCCCTTCAAAAGAAGTCCAAGAGCGATTAGCTATTTCTGAAGAACAGCCTGTTTATAAAATCATCCGTCTTAGAATTCTGGAGAACGAGCCTTTTATTTTGGAACATACCTACATGCCTTGTGATTTAGTACCTGGTTTAACAACGGATATTCTGAAAGAATCGATTTATACCTATATTAAGGAACAATTATCGCTTGATTTTGCAGGAGCTTATCGAAATATTCAGGCAGATAAATCTGATAAATACGATCAGCAATATCTAAAGTGTAAAAAAGATGATCCGGTTCTTGAAGTGCAGCAAGTTGTCTATTCAAAAAATGGACGTCCTATCGAGTTTTCTTGTAGTCGAAATCGGTATGATCAACGAAGCTATTCTATTTTAAATGTTGATTACGCTTAGTAAATAAAAAAGTGAGGCAA